>JAVVPF010000005.1:0-83400 GCA_036655895.1 Cloacibacillus sp.
CAGCGCTGCGCTAAACGGCCGCCATCTTTATGGCGGCCTTAAGTATTCAAATTTTTCATAATTAAAAATTCTTTTAAATGTTTTATGAGGTATATTTTATGCGAAATTGGATAATTTTTTAAGAAAATTATAAAACGGCCCTTTTTACCGTATATATCTTTGGAATTTGGACCTATTGACCGATGCTTTTTCTTTTGTTTATTTGTGAAAGCGCCTTTTTTCCTTACATAAAATACTTCTGTTTTTCGACATAAATGATAGAATAATGCTTTGGATTTATGGTTGGTTATTCGCTGAGAGTGACTTTACTAAAATTTTTTACCATATATATAAGGAGGAACGATTTAATGAGGCTTCCGACATTCTGGGGAGGAATACATCCGCCGCAGAACAAAGATTTAACCGTAAATGAGGAGATCGAGTCATATCTTCCAACCGGAGAGCTGGTTTTTCCAATGGCGCAGAACATAGGCGCTCCTTGCTCGCCCGTGGTGGCCAAGGGAGACCGTGTGCTTGTCGGCACACGCGTCGGCAACAACGACGCCTTCGTCTCCGCACCGATACTGTCGAGCGTCTCCGGCACAGTCAAAGAGGTCGCCATGAGGATGACGACGCCGGGACTCTTTGAGAACTGCGTGGTCGTTGAAAACGACGGGCTTTACGAACTGGCGCCGGAATGGAAGCCCCTTGAAAATTACGAAAGCGCCGACCCGAAGGAATATATCAAACGCGTGCGGGATGCCGGAATAGTCGGCTTCGGCGGCGCCACCTTCCCGGCCGCGGTAAAACTTTCGCCGCCTCCGACCGCTAAGATCAAATGGCTTATCATAAACGGCGTGGAATGCGAGCCGTACCTCAACTGCGACAACAGGCTGATGCTTGAGGAGACGGACAAGATACTCAAAGGCCTCCGGCTGATGCTGCGTCTCTTCCCCGGGGCGGAGGGCGTAATAGCAATCGAAAACAACAAACCCGCGGCGATCGCCGCTATGAACGACGCGATCGTAAAGGGCGGCTTCAACAACATGACGGTGCAGCCCCTTATGGTGAAATACCCGCAGGGCGCTGAGAAAATGCTCATAGAGGCTATCACCGGGCAGGAATATCCGCTTTCAAAGCTGCCGGCCGACGTAGGCTGCATAATCTTCAACGTCCGCACGACGCACCAGATATACGAGGCGATCGTAGAGGGAAAGCCCGCGGTCGAACGTATAGTGACGGTAACGGGAGACGCGATAGCGCGGCCGAAAAACATAAAGACGCCTCTTGGTACCTGCGTGCGCGAGCTGATAGAGCTTGCCGGCGGCTTCCGAGAACAGCCTGTGAAAATACTTTCCGGCGGCCCGATGATGGGCACGTCAATGCGCTCCATCGACGTACCTGTCGTAAAGGGCACGTCGGGCATCCTTGCCCTTACGGCAAATTCGGCGATGCTGCGGCCCATCACGGCCTGTCTGCATTGCGGGCGCTGCGTCACCGCCTGCCCGATGGGACTTGTGCCAAGCGCGCTCGACCCGCTTGTACACGCGCGTCTTTACGACCGTTTTGAACAGGAGGGCGGCATGAACTGCATCGAATGCGGAAGCTGCACCTACATGTGTCCGGCAAACCGCCCGCTGACCCAGGGCTGCCGCGACGGCAAGGCTTCGGTCAACGCAATGCGCAGAAAGGCGGCTGCTAAATAATGGAAAGATTACTGGTAGTATCAAGCTCCCCGCATATACACTCACCGCTTGAGACGCCCAAGATAATGGGCTGGGTGCTAGCGGCGCTCGCCCCGGCGGGCTTGGCGGGAGTCTACTTCTTCGGGCTTCGCGCGGCGGCCGTCATGGCAGTCTGCGTCGCGTCGTGCGTGTTTTTTGAATATCTCTGGGAAAAGCTGACAAAACGTCCCGTGACGGTATCCGACCTTTCCGCCGCGGTGACGGGACTGCTTCTTGCCTACAATCTGCCGCCGACCATCCCCTTCTGGATGGCGGCGGCCGGTTCTGCCTTTGCCATAATAATAGTTAAGCAGATGTACGGCGGACTTGGGGCGAACTTCGTGAACCCTGCGCTTGCCGCGCGCGCCGCGATGCTGACAAGCTGGCCCGTGCCCATGACTACATGGACGCTTGACGGCGTATCCGGCGCGACTCCGCTTGCCCTCATCAAAATGGGCGCGGTGGACAAGCTGCCGAGCCTTCAAAACCTCTTTATCGGCAACATCGGAGGCTGCATCGGAGAAACTTCGGCTATAGCGCTGCTTATCGGCTTTGGCATCCTGCTTGCGAAAGACATCATAAAATGGCAGATACCAGTCATCTACGTGGCGACGGTGGCGGTGCTATGCACGGTATACGGCAGACCGGTCGGCCCAGTTTACGAGGTGCTGACGGGCGGCCTGCTGCTTGGCGCCATCTTCATGGCAACCGACTACACGACGTCGCCGATAACAGTCAAAGGGCAGATGATCTTCGCCGCGGGCTGCGGACTTCTGACCGCGCTCATACGCACATGGGGCGGATATCCAGAGGGCGTCTCCTACTCTATTTTGATAATGAACCTCGTTGTGCCGCTCATAGACCGTTTTACAAAGCCGCACATCTTTGGAGAGGTGAAGAAAAATGGCTAAAATCTTAAGGCTGGGACTTGTGCTTTTTATAATAACGGCCGTCACCGGCATCATTCTTGGCGGCGTCTACACTCTGACGCTTGAACCTATACGCCTGACGCAGCTTCGCGAAAAGAACGAAGCTCTGGCCTCGACGCTGCCGGGCGCAACAGCGTTCAAAGAAATACCCGTCAAGCCAGGCTCCGGCATCGTAAAAGACGCCTACGAAGGCACGGCCGACGGAAAACTGATAGGCTACAACTTCACTGTGACGCCGAAGGGATACGGCGGCCTCATCACTCTCGTAGTAGGCATGACGCCCGACGCCCAGGTGACAAACATCAAGATACTGGCGCACACGGAAACTCCGGGACTCGGCGCGAAGGCGGTAGACGCGGCCTTCACCGAACAGTTCAAGCTGAAGAAGGTCGAGGAGATATTCGTCTCCAAGACTCCCGTCGAAGCGGATGATCAGATACAGGCCATATCGGGAGCCACGATAACCTCGCGCGCCGTGGCCTCCGGAGTCAACGCGGCCACCAAATATTTGAAGCGCGACATACAGGGCGCCGCTGCGCCTGCGGAAGACGATAAGCCCGACGCCGCAAGCTCGGCAAGCCAGAAGGGGGAATAGGACGATGCAGAATCCTCTTAAACTGATCACAAACGGCATAATAACGGAAAACCCGACCTTCGTGCTGGTGCTCGGCATGTGCCCGACGCTCGCAGTAACGTCGAGCGCCATAAACGGCATCGGCATGGGCCTTGCGGCTACCGCCGTTCTGATGGGCTCAAACGTCGCCGTCTCCGCCATCAGGAAGTTCATACCGGACGAGATACGCATCCCGGCCTTCATCGTAGTGATAGCGGGCTTCGTAACGGTGGTACAGCTTCTGATCTCAGGATATGCTCCGGCGCTGAACCAGTCGCTTGGCATATTCATACCGCTCATCGTCGTCAACTGCATAATTCTCGCGCGCGCTGAGGCCTTCGCCTTCAAAAACGGCGTCGTAGACTCGCTATTTGACGGCCTTGGAATGGGGCTCGGCTTCACTTTGGCCCTCACCGTCATAGGCGCTATACGCGAACTGCTCGGCAACGGCAGCGTCTTTGGACATACGCTGCTTCCCGCCGCGCTCTACCAGCCGGCGCTTCTCGTCATCCTGGCCCCTGGCGGCTTCATCACGCTGGGCATACTGATGGCGCTCTTCCGCAATCATCAGATAAAAAAAGAAGAGAAGGCAAACGAGGGCATCCCGTCGTCATTTGACGGCTGGCAGCAGCTCAGCGCCTGTTCCGGCTGCTCGCTGAAAAATATCTGCGGCGGCGGCGACGCAAAGGTCGTCTGCGCTAAATCGGCCGCTGAAACAAAGGAGGCCGTTAAATAATGTCCTACCTCGCACTGTTTATAAGCTCCATTTTCGTACAGAACATACTGCTCGCGCGCTTTCTCGGCTGCTGCCCCTTCCTTGGGGTCTCAAGCCAGCTTGAGACGGCGAAGGGCATGGGCGTCGCGGTCGTATTCGTAACCACCTTCGCCGCGATAATGACATGGCTGGCCTATGAGTTCATCCTCGTTCCGATGGGGCTCGAATATCTCTACACGCTGGCCTTCATACTGATAATAGCGGCGCTCGTCCAGTTCGTAGAGATAGTGCTCAAAAAGGTGATGCCGGGGCTTTACAAGTCGCTTGGCATCTTCCTCCCGCTCATTACGACAAACTGCGCCGTGCTCGGCGTGGCAGTCATAAACATGAACGAAAAATACGGACTGCTTGAGTCGATCGTAAACGCGGTAGGCTCATCCGCGGGCTTTTTGCTCGCCATCGTGCTGATGGCCGGCATCCGCGAACGCATTGAGATGAACACGGAGATGCCGCGCTGCCTGCGCGGGCTTCCGATAGCGCTGGTGACGGCGGGGCTCATGTCGATAGCCTTCATGGGCTTCAACGGCCTCATCAAGTAAGGAGGAATGATTATGGAAGGTATGCTCTATCCAATGCTTGTAATGGGCGGCCTGGGAGTAGTCTTCGGCGGCCTCCTTGCTTTCGCCTCCGAAAAATTCAAGGTCGAGGTCGACCCGCGCCAGAGTGAGATACGCGCGAAACTTCCCGGCGCCAACTGCGGCGGCTGCGGATTTCCCGGCTGCGACGGCTACGCCGACGCCTGCGTCAACGCCGGCGCGAAACCTAACCTCTGCGCCGCGGCAGGCCCCGAAGTAGCGGCGGAAATAGCCGCCATTTTGGGCGTAGCGGCCGAGGAGGCCGAACCGATGGTGGCCTACGTAAAATGTCAGGGCACGACGCAGAAGACCGTCAAGGACTGCGTCTATATGGGCGTCCACGACTGCCGCGAGGCCGCTGTAGTGCCTGGCAAGGGCCCCAGCGCCTGCACCTTCGGCTGCATGGGCTTTGGCACCTGCGTCTCTGTCTGCGCCTTTGGCGCAGTGAAAATAGCGGACGGCGTAGCTAAAGTCGACCCGGAAAAATGCGTCGCATGCGGCGCCTGCGTAAACGAATGTCCGCGCAGCGTCATCACGCTCGTCCCCAGGAAATCAAAGGTCCAGGTCGCCTGCAGTAACCCGCTGAAAGGCCCGCTGGTAAAACAGGTCTGCTCCGTGGGCTGCATAGGGTGCGGCATCTGCGCCAAGGTCTGCCCCGTCAAAGCCGCTACGTTAAACGGCGCGCTTGCGCAGATAGACCCCGCGACCTGCATAAACTGCGGCCTGTGCGCCACAAAGTGCCCCGTAAAGGCCATAACGGACTCACGCCCGCCGCGCGTGCTGCCCCCAATGCCGCCTGTGAACGCTGCGGAAGAAAAAAGCTCGCAGCCCGTCTCCGCATAAACAATACGATACCAATAATAAAAGGCGTCCATGATATATCATGGATGCCTTTTGCCTTGTGTACAGCGGCGGGCTGCGCGCCCTTTTCCTTTAGCGCAAGAGATGAAAAAAGCCGCTATCTAGCGGCTTTTATTTGTTGTGACGGTTTTACTTTTTCTCAAGCGGCGGCAGCGGCTTTATCTCTTCGTCTTCCTGGAACTCCGTGTGCGGCTGGGCCGCCTCAACTTTGTCGTCCACCCATTTTTCAACCTTGTCGTAGAAGGCGTCGGACCACGACGGATTTTCCCACAGCTTCTTTTTTGCAGTTATGGAAAAACAGGCGGACATCATCGCGCCGAAATAAAAGTATGGGTGCTGCGTCGCAAGCGCTATTGCGAAAAATATAAAACATAACGATGCAAACAAATCTCTGTAAAACATTTTTTTTGCCGTCCTTCATCTATCGATTTAACTTGATCTAGCCGCCTCTTATACCGGGCCTCTTATTCTCTATTATATCCTAAAGGCCATTAAAAAAGCGCCCCGATGAAGGGGCGCTTTTGTTGTTTTGATTCAGATCACCACGGCACGCCGAGAATGAAGTGCGGCATGAAGAGAACGAGCTTCGGTATGTAGGCCGTTACGAGCAGCACCGGTATCCAGCAGAGCACCATGAAGGTGAGCGCCGGTTTCATTATCTCGTTGATGGCGGCCCCTCCAACTCGGCCGGAGAGGTACAAGACTGGCGCCGCAGGCGGCGTTATGCAGCCAAGCGCGGTGTTGACGCCAACGACCGCCGCGTAATGGACGGGGTTGATGCCAAGTTCCATTATTATCGGCAGCAGTATCGGCGTAGTGAGTACGACGACGCTGATGTCGTCCATGAGCATCCCCATCAGAACGAGGAAGACGTTGATCATGAACATGATGACCCACTTGTTGGTGGAGATGGAATAGAAGAGGTAGAGCACCTTTCCGGGAAGGTCCTCAAGTATGTAGAGCCTTGAGAGCATTGAGACGGAATAGAGCATTACCATGATGACGCCTGTCGTAATGGAGCATTCCACGACGATGAGATAGAGCGACTTCCATGTGAGCCCTTTATAGACGTAGAGGCCTATCGGGATGCAGTAGAGCACCGCCAGCGCCGAGGCTTCCGTCGTCGTCATTACGCCGCCGTAGATGCCGCCAAGCACCATTACAGGCATAAAGAGGGCGGGGATGGCGAGGCGTCCGCGTGAAAGGAACATATCCATACGGTCTTTGCCTGTGCGCTTCTGTGTGACGAAGACCTGCTTATTGTCGCGAAGCATCCAGACGTTGACCAGCGAGATAAGGATCGTGGTCACGATGCCTGGGCCTATCGTCGAGAGGAAACAGGCCAGCACCGAGATGCCGCTTATCCACGCGAAGATGATGAGCGTGGCGTTCGGCGGGATGAGCAGTCCAAGCAGAGAGGCGTTTGCCATCAGCGCGCAGGCGTGTCCCATAGGATATCCGCCCTGCCTGAAACGCGGGAACATGATGGCGCCGATGCAGGAGAGCGTCGCGCAGGCGGCGCCGCAGATCGAGCCGAATACCGCGCAGGAGACTGTGCCGACGATACCGAGTCCGCCCTTGATGTGTCCAACGAAGACGTCGACCATATCGATTAGCTTTTCAGCGATGCGTCCGCGCTCCATGATGCCGCCGGCCAGTATGAACATCGCAATAGCTATGAGCGAGACGGAATTCATCTGAGTGAAGCCATAAGGCAGAAGCTGGGTCGGCTGATAGCCCGTCATATCTGGGCCGCCGAAGAATATGAGCCACGCGCATGAAGCCATGAAGCTTACAGGCACTGGAACGCCTATTACGAGTGTTGCTATGAGTATTATCAATGCTATATAAATCATTTGTTTTTACCTCCCGAAATCAGAGCTTGAGCCGCCCTTATAAAGTCCCAAAGGAAATAGTAGGACATGGACAGAAGCCCCAGGAAAATCGAGATATATGCTGTCCACAGCGGAATACGCCAGGCGACTGTACGCGGTATCGCGACGCCAGTGCCAAGCGGTCCCATAAATCCGAAGACGAGATAATCCCAGCCGTATTTTGTGAAAAGAAGCGTCACGGTAAGCGTGATAAATGTCTTCACGCACATGAGCAGCCTTTTTGGGGTCCCCTCTTTGACGTAGGACTGGACAAGGTCCGCGGAAACGTGCGAACCCGCGAAGGCTCCGTATCCCGCGCCCATGAAATAGAGCCAGAAGGCGAATATCTTTATCCATTCCTCATAGCCGTAAAGGTCCATTTCAAAAACGTATCTCATTACTGTAGCGGCGCTTATTATGACGGTAAGCAGCATGCACATCGTAAAGCAGATCATTGAATAGATGCTTATGGTGAGCTTATCAAAAAAGCATTTTGGTTTTCTTACGGACGACTGAACCTCTTCATCCGCCGGTATACAAGGCTCCACCTTGATATCCTTTATCTCTTCTCCCAAGGACATGTACGCAACTCCTTTCAGAAAAGAAAAGCCTGAGGCCCTTTATATATGGGCGCTCCGGCTTTTCTTTATTGTTACCATTACGGCAAATATCGTTTGCCCATAAGTTTTATTAAATATTATTTGCCGCCGAGATTTTTCTTGAATTCCTTCATAAGCTCTACACCGGTACCGGCCTTGCCGACTTCTTCCCATGTCGAAACGCAGGCGTCCTTTATCGGCTTCAGCTGTGCTTCTGTGTACCTGTGGACTTTGATGCCCTTCTTCTCCATGAGCTTCATGTACTTCTCGTCTTCAGCCTTCGCGTTGTCGATGGATTTCAGCGTGTATTTCTTCGCTACGTCCATGAAGACCTTCTGATCTTCGGGGGTCAGTTTCTTCCATGACTTGTCGCTTACCATGTAGGCAAGATATTCCATCGAGTAGTTCGTCGCGTACCAGTTTTTGATAACGTCGCCAAGGATCGTGTAGGCGGCTGCTGTCGGATATCCGTCAACTGCGTCGCAGACGCCGGTCTGCATTGACTGATAAACGTCGGGATACGGGATGGTTATCGGACGATAGCCCATTGCTTTTGCGCCGAGCGTATAGACTACCATGTTCGGTACGCGGGTGAGAACGCCCTTGTCGACCTTCGGGTTGAGCGGCTCTTTGACGGGCTTCGTTGAACCGATTCCGATGAATCCTTCAACGTAGGAGCCGATAAGACGCACGCCGAGCTTTGACGTGAATTCATTTAGTTTTTCCGGAAGCCACGCCCCAGGGACGAGCTCCTTCTTCGCTGATTCATAACCTGTTACAAATCCGTTTGTGTAGATTATTTCAAGGCGTGGGTCAAAGTCCGTAGCGACCGACATGCAGGCCATGTCGACTGTGCCGCGGATCATCTCTTCCATGACCAGCGAATAGTTTCCAAGCTGGCTTGCGGGATATACTTTGATCTCTACGCGTCCGTTTGTCTTCTGAGTGATTTCCTTCGCCATGGCGTCCATCGTCTTCGTCGCCATGTGATCAGGCGGCGACTGGCCCGCGAAGCGGAATGTTACAGGGGCGGCCGTTGCAGGGCATACTGTGGCTACAAACAGGAACAATACTGCAAGCATAAGTGCAAATTTTTTCACGAAAAAACTCTCCCTTCAGAATCGTAAATATTTGGTGACTCTGTTAAAGTTTCGGATCAGAAAAAACTCTTGCTTACAACATTACGCAGCCCAAACGCGCCTCCTTCCCTCTGCCTGAAATTGTAATGTGTAAAACAGTATATAAAAAGCACTGACTAAAAATAAGTTACAACAAACATCCTATTTCGTCAATCTATTTTACACAATTACATGGCCGTTCCTAAAGCCGTTTTGCCATAAATTATAAAAAATAAACTTTCATATTATTTTTTTCACAATGGCAAAGACGGGCGCAACACTTTCACCTATTAAATTATCATGGTTCGAAAATCTTTGGCACCAAACTCAGGTCACAATTGGTCAGAGAACCTTCTCTTTCTTGTTATCCCCCTTTTTTAGTGCAGATTTTAAAATTTCCCCCGGCAGCATAGTCTAAAAAAATACTATTTAGCTCTTTTGTTCCAAACCAAAAATAAAAAGTAAAATTTTATTTACTTTTCATTTTTCGCGCGTCACGAAAGAAAAATCGCGCCTATCGCTCCAAACGATACGAGCATAGCGGCGGGATGATCCTTAAAAAACTTACAGTACTTTATCAAAAGAACGCCGGCGCAGAAGAGCGCTACCGCGAAAAATCCATTTCTTAATGTCGCCGAAAACGGCGAAACGAGAGACAGAGTAAGCAGCCCAGCTACGACTGGGCGCAGCATCATCTTAAAGGCGCGGCTGCCCTCCGGGGAGACGCGTTTGAGCACGGCTAGGACGACGCAGAGGGCGGCGACTGGCGCCGCTACGAGCGCAAGAGTAGCGGCGAACGACCCAATGACGCCCGCCTTTTCGTAGCCCGCGAAGGTGGCCGCGTTTATAGCGATAGGCCCCGGCGTCACCTGAGAGACGGCGACCATCTGATTGAACTGTTCGGCCGTCATCCACGCGTTTTTGGTGACAAGCTGATATTCTATGAGCGGCAGCGTGGAAAGGCCGCCGCCGAAGGCGGTGATGCCGACCTGCATAAAGGCCCAGACGAGTTCAAGGATGACGCGCCCCATCAGGAGACGAACCTTTCATGCGCGAACTGCAGCGCGATGACTCCGGCCATGGCAAAGAGCGGATGGATATGCAGCACTCCTATGAGCGATATGACGAGCAAAAAGGGCACGAGGTTCCACCACTTGCCCAAAAGCGCAGACTTTACGTTGTCGAAAATTACAAGCACGATTATAGCGCTCGTGCCGGCGAGCACGCCGTGAAAAAAGCCGCGGACCGCTGGCAGGTCGGAATATTTGATGATGAACGGAGAAAGAAAAAGTATGATGAGAAACGGAGGAAGAACTGCGCCGGCTACGGCCGCAAGGCTGCCTGAAAGCCCCTTGTAATGGCGCCCCATGAGCCATGCTATGGATACGGCGATCGGCCCCGGCATCGAGGCGGCGAGGCTCACCATATCGGCAAAGACCTCCGGGTCTATATCGCCTCTTTTTTCCTCTTCGAGCTGGACCATGCCGAGTATGACGATGCCGCCTCCGAAGGTGACGGCGCTTATTCTAAAAAAGAAAAAGAATAATTGAGTCAGGCTCATATTTCAATCTCCAATTTCATTTGCTGGTTTAGGCGGCAATCATTCGATCAACTCAACCATTTCGCGCACATATATCTAGATAACAGATATATCAGATAATATAACATATATCGTGAAAAAAACAAATCTTTGACACCTTCGTTTATTTTAAGGCCAAATGACTAAAGAAGGAATAAGTAATAAAATAGACGGGTTAATACTAACAGGAAGCTGGGGGCATATCATTGATGAAAAAAACTGCGGCGATACTATGCGCGCTGATTTTCGCCTGCTTTGCGCAAGGAGCCTGCGCGGCGGAACGCGGCGCGGCGGCGGCCGAAAAAATTGGAACGATGCTCGCGGCGGAGCTGGCGCCGGAAAAAATCGAAGTGACGGTGGCGGAGGATGAAAAAGAGGCGTGGGTCGAATGCACGGGCGCCCTCCTTTCCGGCATAAGGGTAGAAAGCCTGAAGCTGAGGGCGCAGCTTAGAAAACTTCCCGACGCAAATACCGCAGGCGGCGAGGCGCTTGCGGACCTCATCACGGCCTCAAAGGGCGAGATGACGCTCAAGGTATCGGACGTCAACAAATATTTTGCGGCGGGCCCGGAGGTGCGGGGTTTCAAGGAACTGCGCTTTTCATTCGCGAAAAACGGTTATACGGCAAAGGGCGTCTTTGAGATGAACGCAGTATTTATTACGCTGAAGCTGAACTTGATGGCCACAGGACGCCTCGGACTGAAAAAAGACGGCGTATATCTTGAAGAGACAGAGCTGTACGCGGAAAATATCAAGCAGCCGCAGAACATAACGGAGCTGGTGACCGGACGCGTCAATCCGCTTTTGGCCTTTTCAAAGATCACCTTCCCGGTGGAATTTGAAAACATAACGATGAACCAGAACGAGGCGATACTTACCGGGCATCCGCAAAAAATAGAAAAAGGCTGGCGCTGGAGCTGGAAAAAATAATAACTCCACCGGCGTTTTTGCTTACATAAATACTCACAGGCCCCTTAAAGGCGGGAAGATAGATCAAAGAGCTTCGATTTATCTTCCCGCGATTTTTTTCTTTATATTCATCAGCATTAATCAATCTCTTATAACGCTTTTGTTTCCTTATCCGAGGCAGAAAACGACGGGAAGTAAATGGAAAAGGCTTAGTTTTCTGAATTGGGGAAAACTAAACACAAAATCTATTCACATCATGTGTATAATATTCCCCTATTTGATAAAAAGCTGCGTAATTTACGTGAGCGCCGCGCTTTATAGTTTTTACTGAGATAAAAATAGTAAGTGTTTCTAGTTCAATAAAAATATATAGTATGTATATTATCCACATCATCCCCATATATCCACAGACTACTGTGATTTTCCATTTTTCCCATCGCAATGTAGGAAATCAACAAAAATCAAATTGTCTGATTTTTACATTTACAAAATTTTTACGTTGAGACGACTGGATTTTTAGATTTGTCTACAGCTCTGTGGATTATAATGTGGATATGTGTATAAGTTTTGTGTATTTCTTTTGTTTTTTCGGCTTGCGGTGTTGACGCGTCGCCCTCTATGTGCTTTCCTACCTATGAACGCCGAAGATAAAGAGAGGGGCGCCAAAATCAAAAAATGACCGCCTTGTCGTTTGAAGTGAGCATTTTTATTTTTTTGTTTGGCCGATTCATGATAAAATCTTTAGTTGGAAGAATATCAATAATGCTCTTCTTTTGGAGTGAAGTGAATGTCGAAAGATTTAGATATAATTTGGAAAGAGTATTACAAATATTGTCTTGAGAAACTCGGGCCTGAGGACAAGACCGCCGAGATATATCTCCAGACCTGTATGCCCATCTCCCTTGACGGGGGGGTGCTGGTGCTGGACGTGGCCACACAATTCGCAATGGATCAGATAGCGAAACGGTATCTGCCGCGGATGAAGGAGCTTTTGGTCGAGACGAGCTTCGGGTCGGACATACAGCTCAAGGTGCCTGTTGAGACCGCCTTTCCAACCGATAAGGAAAGCCGGCTCTCAGAACCTCGCCTTCCGGAACCGCAAAAAACGTCGGCCGGACGCAACGGGCTCAATCCAAATTATGTATTTTCCTCCTTCGTAGTCGGCAAGTCAAACAGGCTTCCGCACGCCGCGAGCCTTGCTGTCGCCGAATCTCCAGGCAACACCTACAACCCTTTCTTCATCTGGGGAAAGGTCGGCCTTGGCAAGACGCATCTTATGCACGCCATAGGACATCACATCGAGGCCGCGAACCAGAATACAAAAATACTCTACGTGAGCGCGGAAAAATTCACAAACGACCTTATCACGGCAATAAGAAACAATACAAATCAGGAGTTCAGAGCGCGCTATCGCGAGCTGGACGTGCTGATGATAGACGACGTGCAGTTCATCGCCGGCAAAGAGCAGACGCAGGAGGAGTTTTTCTGGACCTTCAACACTCTGCATGACGCAAAAAAACAGATAATAATAAGCGCGGACCGTCCTCCAAAGGACATAGACGGCATAGCCGACAGGCTCGTTTCGCGTTTTGAATGGGGTCTAGTGACCGACATCCAGCCGCCGGATCTTGAAACGCGCGTCGCAATCCTCCAAAAAAAGGCCGAGATGAAAAAATACATGAACATCCCGGACGACGTCATTATGTTCATAGCGCAGAACATCCCAAGCAACATAAGGGAGCTTGAAGGCTCTTTGAACAGGATCGTCGCCTGCTCCGACCTCAACCACGAGCCGATAAACATCGAAAACGCCGGCGTCTGGCTGAAGGACCTCATAAAAGAGCACCCGACAGGCGCGGTCAGCATAGGCCTCATACAGCAGCTTACAGCGGAGGCGTTCGGCTTTTCGATGGACGAACTGCTTTCCAAAAAAAGAACGGCAGATCTCGCGCTCGCACGCCAGACCGCTATGTACGTCGCGCGCAACAAAACAAGCGAGGCGCTTATCCAGATAGCCTATGCGTTCAACAAGAAAGACCATACTGTTGTCATCCACGCATGCCGGAAAATAACGGAGCTTATCAAGAGCGACCTTCGCGTCCGATCATTTGTGGATAACATTGTGAATAAATTATAATTTTTCACCACATTTTGGTGGATTATTTTGTGGGCAGTTTTACTCTCGCAATTTTCCACACAAAAAATGTGTATACTGTGGATAAGTTTTGAGGATAACTAAATACTTCTCCACATCGAAAAAGTCGGCAGGGAGCGGATTTACACGAGAAATCCACATTTCCACAGCCACTACTACGACGAATACGATTTTTTATTTAAATAAGGTGTATTAATAGGAGGGGACGTCATGAAGCTTACCATCAATAAAAAACTGTTTCTCGCAAGCTGGGGTCTTGCCGAGAGGAGCACCTCGACAACCGGGTCCGTCAGCATTCTTTCATCGATCCTGCTTAAGGCTGGGCCTGATGAGGTCACTTTGCAGGCGACCGACATCAAGACCTCCGTAATCTGCCGCACCTCCGGGATAACCGTCTATGAACCTGGAGACGCGGTATTTCCGATAAAGATGGTGAGCGACCTTTTCAAAAAGGCGCCTGGAGAGGAATTTACGCTTGAGGTCAAAGAGGGCAAGGTCACTCTGCGTGCCGGCAAGAGCAAATATAATTTCTCGACCTATCCGCTTGCTGAGTTTCCAGTGCTTCCAAGCTCCGAAAAAGCACGTCCGTTCTGCACCGTTTCCGCCTCAGAGCTTGCGCGCGTGCTAGACGAAGGTACGCTTGCCGCCTCTTCCGGCGAGGAATTTCCGCTTTACCTCTCCTCCGCTAATCTCCAGATAGTTCAAAACAGGCTGGACGTCGTCTCCACCGATACGAGACGCCTCGCGCTTGCCTCCGTATCTGTAACGGAACCAGGCGGAGACGCCTCAGCGCTGCTTCCGATGAAGGGCGTGAAGGAGCTTCAGCGCATCCTTTCGTCGCTTGCTCCAGATACGACTGTCTCCGTCCTTTACGACAGCGCGCAGTTTTATTTCAAGACCGACTCACTTGAATTTACCGTGCGCCGCGTCGAATCAAAATTTCCCCCCTACGAGAAGATATTGCCGAAAGGCAGCACGCTTGAGGTACTTACAGACCGCGGCGCGCTCATCTCCGCGCTTGAACGCGCAGACGTAATCGTCCGCGATTTCAACCGAATGGTAATCATGGACATAGTTCCGGGAGAGAGCCTGATGCTCCGCGCGAAGGCGCCTGACTTCGGACAGGCCAAGGAAGAGGTGGCGGCGGACATAAGCGGCGCGGAACTTCGCATTGCAATAAATTCCAAGTTCTTCCTTGAAGCGCTTAAGGTGCTCCGCGAGCCTGACGTCAAGCTTTCCTTCAACGGACAGGCGGGCCACATGGCGGTCAAACGAAGCGCAAGCGACGATTTCCTCTGCCTTATAGCGCCGATAAACCTCACCGAGGCCGAGCTCAGAGCGGCCGATCCTGATTCAGACGGGACAGATGGGATTTAGTCGGGTAAGATTCAACAACTTTAAAAACATAGAGCCCCGGGAGATGAGATGGTCCCCGGGGCTCAATCTGCTAACGGGCAAAAACGGCGCCGGAAAGACGAACATCCTTGAAGGCATAAACATAATATCCGGCTGGGGCCCGCTTGACGGGGGGGCGAAAGCCTCGTCTCTTGCCTCGTGGAACAGCGGCTCGCAGGAGATACAGCTTACCGGCGAGCTTGAGTCAAAAGAGATAATCAGAGTCAAAATAGCAAAGCGCTTCATGCTGAAAATAGACGAAAAGACGACGAGCGCCTCGGACCTCAGGTGGAAGATACCGGTACTCACCTTTCTTCCCGAGGACATGTCGATAATCGAAGGCGCCTCCGCGTCAAGGCGCAGGCTGATAGATATGCTGCTTGCGATAATCATTCCGTCATACGCTCTGCGGCTTTCGGAATACAGGCGCGGAGTCCGCCAGAAGGCGCAGTTTTTAAAACGCGGAATGCCTTCACTTGTCGCGGACCGCGTCCTTATGCCTCTTGCCTCCTGGATATGGAAGATGCGCGAAGAGGGAGTCCGGCTGCTTTCTTCGTGCCTCGACGACCTTTCGGATCTTACGCCGGCGAAAATAGAGCTTTCCTTGAAGCGCGGAGGCGCTGGATTTTGTCAGGAACACGAAGAGGATTACGCAAGAGCCGTTTTTGCCAATAGGGAGCGGGAAAGCGCTTTGAAATTTCCGCTTGTAGGCCCGCACCGCGACGACGTCATAATCACCGCGGGAGGACGTCTTGCCGCCGACTCGCAAAGCCGCGGGCTGCGGAGGCGCACCGCGATAGCGCTTTTGCTCTGCGCGGCGGACGGAGTGAGGCGAAAGACGGGCCGCTCGCCAGTGCTGCTTTTGGACGAGGTGACGGCGGAGCTTGACGACATCGGGCGCGCGCTGCTTTTTGACGCGCTCACTGCAAGGCGTACGCAGGTATTCGCAGCTACTGCTGAATCTGCGGCCTCGTTTCCAGGCGCCGTCTATACCGTGACAAACGGCGCGGTTTCTGAGAATTTTTCTTAAAAAGAAGTGTGATCTAAGTGAAAATAAACGACAAATACGACGTAATAGTGATAGGAGGCGGACATGCCGGATGTGAGGCGGCGCTTGCCGCCTCAAGAATGGGCTGCCGCACCCTCTTGCTCTGCCTCTATCTTGAAAGCATAGCGATGATGCCCTGCAATCCATCGATAGGCGGCCCCGCAAAAGGCCACATGGTGCGCGAGATAGACGCGCTTGGCGGCGAATGCGCGGCTGCGGCGGACGCAGCGACCCGCCATCTGCGTTGGCTGAACACCTCAAAGGGCGCGGCTGTACGCGCGCTTCGCGCCCAGTGCAGCCCAAGAAGGTACAGCGACCATTACCGCTGCGCGCTGCTGCGCCAAAACAATCTTGAGCTCCATCAGGCTCAGGCGTCAGAGCTTATAGTTGAAAACGGCGCGGCGCGCGGCGTAAAAATAAAGACGGGACAGAGCTTTTACGCCTCGTGCGTAATACTTGCGACAGGCACATACCTCGCCTCAAAGATCCACATAGGCCTCACCTGCCACAAATCCGGGCCGCTTGGAATGGTCTCCGCCTATGATTTTTCGCGCAGCCTGAAAAAAGCCGGCCTTGAAACTGGGCGTCTGCGCACGGACACGACGCCGAGGCTGCACCTTGACACCATCGACTGGGAGTCGCTTGAATGTCAAAAAAGCATAACGGAGCCGCAGGCGCTATCTTTTTTTGGCGAAAAAAAAATCTACGACGAGATGGTCTGCGGCATGACGCGCACAAATGAACAGACTCATTCCATCATAAGAAAATATTTTGAACAGTCGCCCCTTTGGACGGGCAGGCTCGGCACCGAAGGCCCCAGATATTGCCCCTCCATCGACGACAAGATAATCAAGTTCCCTGAAAAGGACAGCCACCCCATCTTTCTCGAACCGATAGCTCCTGAGGGCAAAGAGGTCTATGTACAGAATTTTTCGACCTCTATGTGCTTTGAGGCTCAGCTTGAATCTGTACGCACCATAAAAGGCTGCGAAAAGGCGCACATCCTGCGTCCCGGCTATGCGATAGAATATGATTTCGTGCAGCCTACGCAGCTTACGGCGTGGCTTGAGGCAAAACCGGTAAAAAATCTCTTTTTGGCGGGCCAGATAAACGGCACCTCCGGCTACGAAGAGGCGGCGGCGCAAGGGCTCATAGCCGGCATCAACGCCGCTATGAGGGTGAAAGAAAAAGAGCCGTTTGTGCTTAGGCGCGACGAATCATACATAGGAGTGCTCATAGACGACCTTGTTACGAAGGGTACGAAAGAGCCGTACAGAATGCTTACGAGCCGCTGCGAATACAGGCTTTTGCTGCGTCACGACAACGCGGCCGACAGGCTTTGCGAAAAAGGATATAAGGCGGGGCTTCTTCCAGAGGAAAAATGGAGCCGTTTCTTAGAGTCCCAAAAACTTACCGAGGCCGAGGCCGCCCGCATCAAGCTCTTTAGGATAGAGCCAACGCCTGAAAACAACGAAAAAATTACCGCAGCCAGCTCGTCTTCGATAACGGAACCGACATCCGCGGAAAATCTGCTAAGACGTCCTGAGATATCATGGGATCTGATCGCTTCGATGACCGGTTCCGAACTGGAAAAAGAATACGGCGAAAAAATAGCGGATGGCCTAAAATACGAGGGGTATATAGAACGCCAGCTTCGTCAGGTCGAAAAATTCAGGCGCATGGAGCTGCTGAAAATACCGGACTATATAAACTACGAGACTTTGACCGGCCTCTCAGCGGAGGGCCGCGCGAAGCTGCTGAAAATAAAGCCGGCCGCGCTTGGACAGGCCTCGCGCATCCCCGGCGTCCCGCCGACGGACATACAGCTTTTGTGGGTAGCCATTGAAGGCGGAAGAAGAGAAAAAAACGATGAGCGGCGCGAAAGAGGATAAATTTAAGAGCGCGGCCGACATTGTAAGCTCCGCCATCTTTGGAAGCGACGCCTCGCGCGCGCTGCCTGACGCTGGACGCTGGGCGCAGCTGCGGCTCGCCCTCAAAATGGCCGAGCTTGAAGAAAAATGGGAACAGGCGGCGGGCACAGCTCTTGCCTCAAAAAGCCGTCCCGCAGCCTGCGACGCCTCAGGCGACGTGATGACAGTGCTCATACACGTTGCCGACCAGACGGTGCTTTCCTCTGTGCGCTTTCGCAAAAATCAGTTGGAGCGCCGTCTGGCCGGTTTTTTCGGCGTGCCAAGCGTCAGGGCTGATTTCAAAGTAGGCCCTGTAGTTCGGCCTCCAGAGACCAAAGAGGCTGCAGCCGCTGCGGACAGAAGGCCTCCCGTGCTGCTTTCCGACGCCGAGGTGCGCGATGAGACGCTTAAATTTTCCGACGAGGGGCTCTCCGTCGAGGCCGCGGAAAAATTCGCGCGCATAAAGCTGTCGCTTGAAAAACTTGCAAAGCGAAGAGATACCGGGCAAAAATAAAAATCCGCGCCTCCCACAGGCTGCGGCGTTTATTTAAGAAGAAAACAGAAACATCAGAGGTTTTCTTAACTATTTACGCCTCGTATAACTATATCCGCAAAAATCTATGTATTTTTACCAATACCCACACAAACTAAATCATATATGATAGAATATATCCAGTTAAACGATAATAAATTTAAATTTCTAACAATGGAGGAATTAAAGATGAAATTAGGCGAAATAATGAAAGACGGAGATTTTAAAGCGGAGAAGCACGTTCCGACCATCGAAGCGCCGGAGTCAATAAAAAAGGGTGAAGAGGCGCTCGTCAAAGTGATGGTAGGCAAAGAGATCAAGCACCCGAACACGCCGCTTCATCACATAAGCTGGATACAGCTCTACTTCAAGCCCGACGATGCGACTCCGGCAGTAGACGTAGCGAAGTTCAGCTTCAACAGCCACGGCGACACGATGGATCTTGAAAAGCCCGGATGCGCCGTCACCGAACCCGCAAGCTGCGTAAGATTCAAGCCTACAAAGTCAGGCACGCTCATCGCGGAGAGCTTCTGTAACGTCCACGGGCCGTGGGAGTGCTCAAAGAAAATCGAGGTCACGGAATAACGCACCGCGCGCCACAACAGATAAAGTTTTAAAAATTGCATTTTAACAAAAGAGCGGGCAAATGCCCGCTCTTTTGTGCGCTTACGATATTTAAGATCATGGGCTTTGCTTTGCGAAAAGCTTTAAATATTGCCGCTTACATTTTTAATATTAAAATCATTAAATAAGGGATGCCGCGCGCCGCAAAAGCGGTAAAAACAACTTATTCACATCGGAGCTTTTTAAAATGCCGGCAAATAAGAGCGATATCGTCCGCAAAAACCGCGTTGCTCACATTCTTATACACATTATGTGTATAAGAATGTAGATAAGTACGTGGATAGACGGCATCTGCCGCCGCGCTTTTCTTTATAAAGCGGGGCAACTTCTTCCGCTTGTTGTTTAAGCGAACAACTGGCCTATGAACGTTTAGCGATAGCGGCTCCGATCTTAAGCGTCTCCGCTTCCGTGTTTTCTATGCCGTGCGAGTTGCCGCGGCGGCACAGCAGTATGTCCCCCGCCTTTACCGTTCTTTTTTCGTTCTCTTCGCAGTAGAGGCCGCTTCCAGCCATAATGAAGTAGACCTCTTCGTTGTCCTCGTGCTTGTGGTAGCCGATCGACGCGCCTGGTTCAAGTTCGAGCCGCGTCGTCATTATGAAGGCGCCGTTTGTGTCAGGTATATCTATGGGGAAGGCAAGCGCGCGGCCGTTTCCCGTTCCTCCAAGTTTTTCCCTCTGTATTCCCTCTTCCTGATTTTTCAATATCATCTCTGTCGCTCTCCTAAAATTCAAGATAATGGCCGATTAAGGCAGTCAATAACTAAAATTATATTTAAAAAGGCCGGCTTGTCTATTAAAATAAGATAAGTTATGTGTGAAATATAATTGACTAATATTGATTAAATTTGGGCCGGCAAGCAGCATGATAAAATATACCAAGACTGGGCCGTGTACGGCCCTTTGTGAGGAGAAATGGATATGTGCGATAGCTCTAAGGTATACTTTACAAATATGCGGGCGGCGCCAGAGATGAATCTGCTTCAAAAGCTTGATATGCTGATGCGCAGGGCCGGGATCGAAAAAATCAGCTTTAAAAATCAGTTTGTCGCGATAAAAATGCATCTTGGCGAACCAGGCAACATCGCCTATCTTCGCCCGAACTACGCAAAGACCTGCGCGGACCTTATAAAATCGCTTGGAGGAAAGCCCTTTCTGACGGACAGCAACACCCTCTACGTAGGACGCAGAAAGGACGCGCTCGAACATCTTGAGGCGGCCTATGAAAACGGGTTCAATCCGTTCTGCACCGGCTGCCACGTCATCATAGCCGACGGACTGAAAGGTTCGGACGAGGCGCTTGTTCCGATAAAGGGCGCGGAACTTGTGAAGCAGGCGAAAATAGGCCGCGCTATAGCCGACGCGGACGTCATTTTTTCACTGACGCACTTCAAGGGGCACGAACTGACGGGCTTTGGCGGCGTCATAAAAAATATCGGAATGGGTTCCGGCTCGCGAGCCGGAAAAATGGAGATGCACTGCGACGGAAAGCCCTCCGTTTCGGAGGATAAATGTATCGGCTGCGGAAGATGCGCGAGAAACTGCGCGCAGCACGCGATATCCTTTTCCGGCGGCAAGGCTGCCGTAAAAGAGGACAAATGCGTCGGCTGTGGCCGCTGCATCTCGGCCTGCCCCTTTGACGCGATCTCAGAAAACAATTACAGCAGCAACGAGAATCTCTGCAAAAAGACGGCGGAGTACGCAAAGGCCGTGCTTGACGGAAAACCTTCCTTCCACGTAAGCATAGTGGTGGACGTAGCACCCTTCTGCGACTGCCACGCGGAAAACGACGCTTCGGTGATTGCGGACATCGGCTTTTTCGCCTCGTTCGACCCTGTGGCGCTCGATCAGGCCTGCGCGGAGGCGGTCATGGCGGCGCCAGCCGTCTGCAACACCTATCTTTCTGAAAAAATAAAGGAAAACGGCGTGGACGGCGACAACTTCCACGCGATGCACCCGTCCACGCACTGGCAGACGATGCTTGAGCACTGTGAAAGGCTAGGCGTGGGAACAAGAAAATATGAGCTTATAGAGGTATAAGCTCATATTAAATTTAAATTTTTGACGTGCGGCTTTGGTTTTTGTTTTTTACATAGCCTGCACGTCGAAGATTATTTTTGCGGCTATCAAAAGCAGCACGGCGCCGCCGAAATATTCAGCGTTCTTTCCAAAGCGCTCGCCGAGCCTTTTTCCGACGAGCGCGCCTATTACCGAAAGCGCGAATGTTATGACGCCCGCAATGACGGATAGCCTCCATGCGGAACCGCCGGTGCTTTCTATTGAAAAGCCGACGGCGAGCGCGTCAAGCGACGTGGCGAAAGCAAGCAGGATGACGTTTTTCACAGTTACAGTCATACAGCTGTTGGCGCACCCGTCCTGTTTGCCGGCCTCGCGTATCATGCCTATCGCCACCCAGACGATGAGCGCGGCGGCCATCCACGGCGTCCAGCTCCCGAAAACGCCGGAGGTGTGTTGCGCTATCTGGCCGCCAAGAAGCGGCATGAAAAACTGAAAGCCGCCGAAGGCCGTCCCCAGTATGAGCGCCTCGCGCTTTGTCAGATGTTCGTGACAAAGCCCAAGACAGATAGAAACGGAAAACGCGTCCATCGCAATAGAGGCCGCGGTCGCTGTTACAGCGAGATTTTCAGAAAACAACATCTACCGCTCAAGCCATCTTTTTTTGTATAGATCGCAGACAGAGACGAAAAGCACAAGCACAAGAGGGCCGATGAAAATGCCAAGAAAGCCCCATTTTATCAGGCCGCCGAAGATGCCAAGGATTATGAGCAGCGTCGGTATCTCATGTTCTTTGGCGCCGCCCCCGCTTATTAGAAAAGGCCGCAGCACGTTGTCCGCTACGCTTACGACGCAGGCGCCCCAGATAAACAAAAAGACAGCCTGTTTCGCGTCGCCGGAAAGTGCGAGGTAGAGAGCGCCTGGCCCCCATACAACCGCCGTTCCCATCGGAAACATTCCAAAAAAGAACATCAGCATCCCAAACAGCGCGGGACTGCCGAGCCCGACGAACCACCAGCCAAGAGCGCCAAGGATGGCCTGCGCCGCAACTGTAAGGATTGCGCCGTAGATTATAGAGTTCATGATAGAGGCCGTCCTTGTGAAAAAAGTTCCCTTTTCATCCTCTGAAAGCGGCACGATCTCCATTATCCACGTTATTATCCTGCCTCCGTCCCTTATAAAGAAGAAGGAAACCATCAGAGTAACCATCGTGCTGAACAAAAAAGAGGAGCCCTGTTCTATGACGGAGGCCGAAAGCGAGCTCAGCGCCTTTGCGCCCCACTGCGCGGCGCCGCTTAAGAGGTTCTTCACCGCCGCCGAATTTTCTAAAAAGGACCGGATGTAATCAGAGGCCCAAAGAGGCATCCACGCCGGAGGGTCGATACTCTTTCCTGAAAAGGCCTGCGCCTGCAGCGCCGATAAAAAATGCGTCAGCTTCACGCCCATGCCGGCCGCCTCGCTTCCGAGCGTCGTGATTATATAGGCCACGGGCACGACGCAGAGAATAAGCAGTACAAGAAGCGTAAGCATCGCGGAGAGAGTCTGGGCGTGTCCCCTTAACATTTTTTTATTTATAAAATGAAATATCGGCATCGATACAAACGAAAGCATCGCGGCCCAAATTATTGGAGAGGTCATAGTTGACGCCACATCCCACGCAAGCAGCGCAAAAAAGCTGAAAAAAATCAAAAACGGCAGATTTTGTGATATAAAATTCTCGTTCCCGCACTTAGTACTCATATAATATTGCCTCCACCAATGCTATAATATAAACGGAGTTTATTATACATCAACCACTAACAGAAAGAGGTGGGTGTTTTGAGCATGCCTGCAGAGGAATTATCTTATCGTGATGAAACGGAGGCGGCCGTCCCCCGAATGGAACATAAACCTGAAGAAAAAGCACAAAAAAAGGCAGGCATTTCCGCAGAAAGCCAGGCCTTCTTTAAAAACGCAATAAAGATCATAGCGATCGGCGGAGGCGGCGGAAACGCGCTGAACCACATCATCTCCCACGGGATAGACGGCGTGGACATGCTCGCCGTCAACACCGATATACGTTCGCTCGACATGTCGCTGTGCAGCGCAAAAATCGTGCTGGGCGAATGCGCGACGAAGGGGCTGGGCGCCGGCGCGATGCCGGACGTAGGCGCGAAGGCGGCGCTTGAATCGCTTGAGGACATCCGTTCCTACCTCAAAGGCGCAGACATGGTCTACCTTACGGCCGGAATGGGCGGCGGCACTGGCACGGGCGCAATCCCGATCATAGCGCGCGCCGCGAAGGAGATGGGCATCCTCACTGTGGCGGTGGTCACAAAACCGTTCTCGTTCGAGGGCAGACGCCGCGGCCGCTACGCCGAAGAGGGCATCTTAAAGCTTTTCCCCGAGGTCGACGCGCTGATAGTCGTCCCCAACGACAGGCTTCTTGACATGGCGCGCGCAAATACGCCGATAACGGAATCATTTGCCCTGGCCGACGAGATACTGCGCCAGGCGGTGCAGGGAGTCACCGACCTTGTAACGCGCCCCGGCCTGGTAAACGTCGACTTCGCCGACCTTAAAGCGATTATGAAGAGCGCCGGACATTCTGTGATGGGCATAGGCTCCGGCACAGGCGAGGAGGCCGTCGTCAAGGCGGTCAAAAACGCGCTCGAAAGCCCGCTCATGGAATGCTCCATGCACGGCGCAAAAGGCGTGCTCATGAACATCACCTACAAAGGCGAGCTTCCGCTCTATGAAATAAGCCGCGCCTCCGAAATAATAGAAGACGTTAAATCCACTGACGCAAACTTCATCTGGGGCTGCATCGAAGACGACACCATAGCAAACGACGTAGAGGTGACGCTTATCGCGGCCGGCTTCGACGACGTTGAAAGCTGCACGCCGTGTGCGCCGAGCGTTCCCAAAACGGTTCAGGCCGCGCCCACGATGCGCGTAAGAACGCAGCCGGCGCGCCGCGCGGAGCCGGAAGCGCCGCAGGTGCAGACGGCCGAGGTCTGCGAGCCAGTCCGCGCGCCCATAAAAGAGACGCATACGCCAGCGTGGCTGCGCGAAGACAACACAATAGCCGAAGACCGCGCCGCGGGAAACAAAAGACCGGCAAACAACAGCAAGGTCTCGACCTATGACATCTACGAAAGTCCGGCCTTCGCAAGAATGGGTCACAAACTCAAAAAACAGCAGTAGTCGGCTATGCGGCATAAATCAATAAGATGAAAGAAGGGCCCCGCAGGGGGCTCTTTTTTTCTGTCTTCTGTCTTCTGTCTTCGCGCGCGGCGCGGTGTTTTAAGATAAGTCAGTATAAATCAAAACTAATATACACATTTTTTATGTGGATATAGTGGATAAATGGCCTAATTATGGCATATTTGCCGCGGCGGACAGATGGTATAATAAACGAGCTTCAAGACGGCGCACAAAAGGCGCAAAGCTGTACTGACGGAGGGGTCAAAATGTCCGCAAAGGTAGATTCGGAATTCGATTACGAAATATGTTCAAGCAAGATCCGGCCAATAGCCGAGGCCCTCATAAAAAAATATGACGAGCTGCACCACATTGATATAGATAAGATCCTCTTTGTGGTGAATCATAAGAGCGCCGGCAGCAAAAAGCAGATGACGCTTGCGAAGACCAGCAAAATATCTCCAAAATGGACGGAGCTGCTCTATCAGCTCGGCTCATGCAGCTATTTTTATATGATAGAGTTCTATTCAAAGACTACGGCCGCGATGGATGAAAACCAGATGGTGGCGCTCGTCTACCGCGAACTTCGCCGCATAGGGCCGGAAGGAGAGCTGCTGACGCCTGACGTTCACGACTGGTGGCAGATACTTATGGGGCTGGGCCGCAAATGGTTCTACCCCGACAGCAGCTGTCCGAATCTGCTGGACGACAACGTTGACTGGCGAAAACTGATGGGCACCTACTACGAGGAAAGCCGCGACGCAGAGTAGCGGCGCCCGTTCGTTTGCGCAACGATTTGACTGTTATCAAACAAGCTCCCGCACGTTTACGGCGGGGGCTTGTTTTTTGACGCGGCTTTAGTTTGAATAGGCCTCTTCACGCGCCCGCGCATAAGCAAAAGAGCCTTGAGAAGAGAGACCTTCCTCCTAGAATTTTGTTTATGATTTTATAAACATGAGCGCTGGGAGGAGTCTACTATGAAAACAATAAAAATGAGGGGAATAACGGCGGCGGTCGCCGCGCTGCTTTTGCTGGCCGCGGGGCCAGCCTGCGCGTGGCAGCAGGGCCCGCAGCCCTGGGCTGGAATGGGCCCGGGCCCGGTAAGGCTAAATCCGTCGATGCCTATCATGCACGGCGGCTATTACGGTCCCGGCGCGGGAAACCCTTGGATGGCGGGAGGCCCCGGCCCCGCAGTCTATCCCGCACAACAGACGCCCTACTTCGGGCGCCCAGGATGGATGGGGCACACACGTCCCTATCCGCGTCCGTACTATTATTACAATAACAGAAACAACGGCAGCGACGGCGGAAAATTAATGCTCGGGCTTTTAGGCGGAATGATTTTGGGCGGCATAATCAGCAACAATAGTTGATGAAGCGACGCTCAGGCGGCGGGAGCGTTACGCTCCGCGCCGCCGTTTTGGTCTTGTAAGCGGTGTGTCGGACCACAGCATCGCAGTAAGCAGCCCTCTTTCGCGCAGTTCTTGCAGCGTCTGCGACATCTCTTCCCGCATGAAGACCGGCGCTTCAAGGCGCGCGGTGACGTCGCTTTCGTATTCCCAGCTTACGCAGTCATCGGCAAAGCCCCATTTTCGCAGAGTGTTCGTCAGCGTCTTTGAAAAATCATAGCCGCAGTGCAGCGTGAGGTCGTTGTAAAACTCCATCTCGGCAGCGCCCGCCTCCTCGACCGCAAGTTCGGCCGCGTGTTTGTAGGCGTCGATGAGGCCGCGCACGCCGAGCTTTATTCCGCCGTAGTAGCGCGTTACGACAAGCAGCGTATTTGTAAGCTCATATTTTTTGAGCACGCCGACAATAGGACGCCCCGCCGTGCCGGCGGGCTCTCCCGCGTCCGAACAGTGTTCAAGGGGATCCTTCACGCCTATCCTGTAGCCCCAGCAGTGATGGTTTGACTTTGGATAAATGAGCGGGAAGCCCTTTATTATCTCCGCCGCGGCCTCCGCGGAGGCCACCGCACGCACGGAGCCGATGAAGCGGGAACGCTTTTCCGTGAACTCAGCGTCCGCCTCGCGCAGCGGCGCGCGAAAGGTTATATCTTCGCCCATGTCTCTTTCAGGCGCCCATAGGCCGAGGCGAGCGACTCGGAGACGACGCGCACGGAGCCTATGACCGGCATGAAGTTTGTGTCTCCGTTCCACCGCGGTACGACGTGCATGTGCAGATGCTGGTCGATTCCGGCGCCCGCCACCTTGCCCAGGTTCATGCCGATGTTGAAGCCGTGCGGCTGCATAAGCTCAGTGAGCGCCTTTACAGATTTCTGCACAAGCGCGGTCATCTCCGCCAGTTCCTCCGCGGTAAGTCCGGTTATGTCCGCCGTGTGGCGGTACGGCACCACCATCAGATGCCCCGGGTTGTACGGGTATGCGTTCAAAATGACGAAGCAATATTTTCCGCGTTCGACGATGAGCCTCTTTTCGTCCTCGTCCAGCTTCGGGAATTTGCAGAAGATACATTCCTGTGAGCGCGGTTCTTTATCGTCCGAGTTTGATAATATATACTGCATTCGCCACGGAGCAAAAATTTTATCCATTTTCAGCGCGTCCCTTCATAGTTTATTTCACGCGGCGCATGGCCGTATACTAATTATATTTGTTTTTACGGTTTTTGACGCGCACTCTTACATAACATGATAATATAAACGAACGTAAAGGTGCGTCAAAATCAATAGTTAATATGAGGAGGATCATTATGAGGATAGGAAAAAGGATAACGCTTTTTGCTCTGGCGGCGCTTTTGGTCTTCACCGCGGCCTCTGCCGCATTTGCGGAGAAAGCTCATGAAAGACGCATCAGGCTCGCAACCGACCTGATAAATAAAATGGCGGCGCAGGACGATTCCGGTTCGCTTGCCGACGTCATAAAGTCCGGCAAAGGAGTGGCCATCTTTCCTGCCGTAACGAAGGCAGGCCTTGGCTTTGGCGGTCAGACCGGAGAAGGACTTGTATTCATCAAAAAGGGAAACGGCTGGACGGGGCCTGCTTTCATGGGGATATCCGGCGCCTCTGTGGGCTTTCAGATAGGCGTTCAGTCCGTTGGACTGGTGCTTGTAATAACGAATGAAGAGGGGCTTCACGCGTTTACCGGCGGCAACAGCTTCAAGCTCGGAGCGGATGTAGCCATCGCCGCGGGCCCCGTGGGACGCGACGCCTCCGCTGCAACCGACGGACGTGCGAAAGCCTCGATCTACAGCTACTCGATAGCGAAAGGGCTGTTTGCCGGAGTCTCGATAGAGGGCTGCGTCATCAACCAGAACCGCGACGCAAACCGCGCCTACTGGGGGCGCGACATGTCGGCGGCAAACGCTCTGAAAAAGCCGGCGACGGGAGCCAAGGTGAGAGGGCTCATCCAGGCGCTCAACAATCTCCAGAAAAAGGCTCCGAAATAGACGGGACTAAGTAAAACAACATAGCCAAAAACAGGCACAATCAACGGGCGGTGAGGCGTATATTTCCCTCGCCGCCCCTTCGTGTTGGTGTAAAAATAAAGACGTTTAAAATACAGACATCACCTCAGGAGGTACTTGATAATGAAGAAAATTTTCGCGCTTTTGGGCGTCATCATCGCGCTCACCTTTACGGTCATTCTGGAAGACGCGGCAAACGCCGCGGAACCTCTTTACATGAAGAGGATAAATCTGGCGACGCAGCTTGTAAACGAAATGTCCCAGCAGTCCGACGCGGCGGCGATGGCCTCCGCCATCAAAGACGCAAAGGGCATCGCCCTCTTCCCGCACGTTACAAAGGCTGGGTTCATCTTCGGCGCGGAAGACGGACAGGGCCTTGTGCTGCTCCGCACACCAAACGGAGGCTGGACCGGCCCCTCCTTTGTCGGCATATCTGGCGCGTCGTTCGGCTTCCAGGCGGGAATTGAATCAATAGGCCTGCTTCTTGTCATCAACAACCAAAAGGGACTCACCGCGTTCACCGGAGGCAACAGCTTCAAACTCGGAGCCGATGTCGCGATAGCGGCTGGGCCGATAGGCCGCAGCGTAGGAGTTGGCACGAACGCTCCGATGAAGGCTTCGATATACAGTTATTCCATGACCAAGGGCGTCTTTGCCGGAGTTTCCGTCGGCGGCTCCATCATCAACCAGAACCGCGATTTGAACCGCGCCTATTGGGGAACGGCCATCTCCGCGCAGAAGGCGCTCTCAAAGCCCGCCAAAAATGCAAAGATACTCCCTCTTATCCAGGCGCTCAACAGCCTGCTGACACAGGCGAAATAACAGCGCGGTCAAAAGCCCGTTTAGCTGGCGCGTCTCATATAATTATAAGGGAGGCCCCCAAAGGAGGCCTCCCTTATTTTTAGATTTTTATGTAAAGCCGTGAGGCTAGAAATGCCCTTCCGACTTCATTTCCTTGAAGGTATCCTCAACTATATTGAGAACCTCAGTAAATTCTTCCTTTGTATGCTGCAGGCAGGGGCAGTGGTGCAGACCGTTCGACGACGTGACATAGAGTCCGCGGCAAAGGAGTTTATTTGCAAATACCTGGTATTTTTCCTTATCCGCAAAGGCGGCGTAATCTCTGACGTCGTTTATAGCCTCTTTTTCAGTAAAGTAATACTGAAGCATTGGCCCGCAGCCCTGCACGATAACAGGAATATTTAGATCCTTGATTATCTGCCTTGATCCATTTATGAGCGTTTCTCCAAGTTCGCGGATATGTTTGTATCCGGCGCAGTCGTCTTTCGTCATTTCCGTCATGTTCACATAGGAGACTTCCATAGGCAGCCTCGCCGAGTTAAAGGTGCCGTAGCTAAGCGCCTTGCCCCACTGCATCTCCTGCATATATTCTTCTCTTCCCGCAATGGCCGAAACTGGCAGTCCCGCGCCCAAGGCCTTTCCGAACGTGGAAATGTCAGGGTTTAAACCGGCCATATCCTGATAACAGCCGTTACCGTAGCGGAACCCGGTTACAACTTCGTCCAAAATGAAGAGTACGTCGTTTTCCTTCGCTATCCTCTGAAGCCCTTCAAGATAACCCTTCTTCGGAAGAATGACACCAACGTTTGCCATTATCGGCTCTGTGATTATCGCGGCAAGCTCGTGCCTGTGCGTTTTAACCGTTTTCTCAAGGACCTCGAGATCGTTCCAGGGGCATATCACAAGATTTTCGATGTGCTCCTGCGGTATCCCTGAACCTTCGACCATCTTCACGGGATCCATTTTCGCCCCCATGGTATCTACCGGACGCGTGTGGCAATTTGCCAGAAGGCCGTCATACCAGCCATGATACTGTCCCTCAAACTTGAGGATCTTTTTCTTTCCCGTTACCGCGCGCGCAAGCCTTACCGCCATCATGACAGCTTCCGTGCCGGTATTGCCAAAACGGACCTTGTCCGCGTTTTTGATCATGCTGAGGAACTTCTCGCCGCATTTTACTTCGATTTCTGTGCAGGCGGCAAAGTGCGACCCGCCTTGAATTGCCCGCGTTACAGCCTCCACGATTTTAGGATGCCCGTGTCCCATGATGTTGGCGCTGAAGCCAAGCATCAAATCTATATATGAGTTCCCGTCTGCGTCAACCACCGTTCCACCCTTGCCGTCCTGAATATAAATCGGATAGGGCTTACACGTAGCTATCCCGCGGGAAGGAGAATTAGCGCCTTCGACAAAAACCTTCATCGCCCTGTCAAAAAGCTGCTTCGATTTTACATTTCTTTTTTCGAACAATTCATACACTTTTCATTCCTCCTACTATACTATTTCCGGCCCATGGTTCTTGTAGGACATGTTCTTCATGTAGCACATGATTGTTATATACCCTTTTTTTATCGTTGTCAACATGGCGTCTCTTTTTATTTCTTGACACCTAGGCTAATTACCAGATAATATGAGGTGTACGTGAGATGACCCTGGCTCAACCACAAAGGCCTCGGCGGGTGGAGTACATACTCTTTTCTAAGGCGGTGAATTGGCTTTTGAGTACAGATTATCAAGCAATGGGCTCCACCGCGGTAGATAGTATCTACTCGGAGATACGGAAGAAAATCATTTGTAAAGAGCTGCAAAAGGGCCAAAGACTGGCCGAAACGGCCATCGCAAAGGAATTTAACGTAAGCAGGACTCCGGTGCGCGAGGCGCTGCGGCGCTTGGCAAATGACGGGCTTGTAAACATAATACCTCGTTGGGGAGCGCACCTTGTTTCGCCGACGCAGGAAGAGGTCACCGATACCAGCATGATGCGGCGTGTACTGGAGGAGCTTGCCATCAAGAAGGCCGTCCAGCTCATTACCCCCGTTTATATCTACAAGCTGCAGGAACAGATCCTCCTTGAACAAAAAGCGGCCGAAGAGCATGACGTCGACGCCTATATCGCCGCAAACAACAATTTCCATTTGGTCATCGCAGAAGCGTCAGGAAGCAAAACGCTTTTGGAGCTGCTGGAACAGGTGCTTGCCAAAGTTGTCACGCAGCTGCTCTTCTTTGACGATTCTTTGTTTAAATTTGACACGAACCCGACTCTCAACCAGCACAAAGAGATTGTGAAGGCGCTTGAGTCCAGAGATGAAGAGCTCTGCGTCAAGTTAATAAAGCAGGATATATATCCCTGGTCGCAGGAGCAATAGAGGTCCGCTTTACAGCAGCCTTGACTCAGCAAAGCCTATAGTTTTTATTTCTGGGCGTTTCCGCGTGAAATGCCCATCTTTTCTTTTATGCCTCCTACATATTCCATTCAACTATTTTAAAGACGCCGCGCCTCGCAAAAGAGCGGCCGCCTCTTTGCCCGTGCGGTGCCGCGCTGAAAGCCTCTCTCCAGCTCGTAATATTTTTATCCGATTATCTATATTTTCAAGATTATTGAAAACACTTGACAAGCAAAATAAGGATGTGTATTATGTTTTCATGTAGAGCATGAAGTACAGGTACTACAGGTAGCAACTAGAGGCATTTTTTAATAGCGGATGCTATTGGAAAAAATTTGTGAGGAGGTAGTAACATGGCAGCAAAGAAAAAGGCACTTCATATTGGCGCAGGTATGGTAGGTCGTTGCGTAGTTCACAACTTGCTTCCTTATTTCGATGTTCGCGTGCTCGATATGAGCGACGAGAATTTGGAAGAGGTCAAAAGGCTTTATCCTTCTGTTGAAGTAGTGAAGGGTTCTGCTCTCGATAAGGATTTTGTCGGCAAGGTATCTGAGGACTGCGATATCATCACAGCCGCAATGCCCGGGACCATAGGTTATAAAGTCACCAAACTCGCTATAGAACTTGGAAGAAAAATAGCCAGCGTTTCCGCTATGAACGGCCGTTCTGATGCAGCTTACCATGAAATCGGCCTCGCCACAGGCGGCCTCGGTATCTCCATGGTCGGCTTTGAACCCGGAATGAGCAGCTTCTTCGCCGGCCGCGGGTATTCCAAGCTGGATACCTGCGAGGAGATGTACCTCTATGTCGGCGGCGGACTTCCCATCAAACCGCGCCCGCCCTTCAACTATTTCACAACCTGGTCGCTTTATGACAACATCAACCAGTTCAACCAGCCCGCAATGGTTGTGCGCGGCGGTGAAACACAGCGCATCCCGGCTCTCAGCGAGGTCATGCCCTTTGAGATAGAGGAATACAAGAACCTTGAGTGCTTCACCAGCGACGGACTTGGCGGACTCTTCCGCTGCTTCAAAGACGTGCCTGAAATGGCAGCCTATACAGTCCGCTGGCCCGGAATTGCGGACCAGATGCGTTTCCTCAACGACCTTGACCTCTTTGACGAAGAAGAGCGCAGGCTCGGCAAGGTCGATCAGGTTCCCCGCGACATCCTGATGGATATTTTTGGCAAGAAATACCAGAGACAGCCCGGCGAAGCTGACATGTCCATCTTGAGGATAGTCACAAAGGGCCTTAAGGGCAACGACCGCATCACATATACATTTGAAATCGCGCAGAGAGAGATACCGGAGACTGGCTACACGTCAATGGCATGGACGACGGCGACGACATGCGCCATCTTCGCGCGCGCGATGGTCGACGGCAAACTTACGGGCAAAGGCATCCTCAACTGCGAACAGCTCGCAAAGGACGACGCGTTCTATGACTGGGTGCTGGAAGAGCAGCGCAAGCTCGGCATGTTCTATAAAGAGAAGGTCGAGATCGAAAAGAACGCAAAGCTCTGGGACAACAAATAGCGCCTTACGCACGCAGAAGCTTTAAAAAATAGATAAAACACTCTGTGCAGGGCTCTCAAAGAAAGCCGGCGAAGTAGCCGGCCCGAGCCCTGCACAGAAATAAAAAAATGGAAGCCTTTCACTGTGTGACTGGCTTCTAAAAGAACAAATCTTATTGATTCCACTATCCAAAGACCGCAAATAAAAGACCACGCCACTTTCCTCAGCTCCGGTTTTTGAGTTTCAACCTCTTCCCACATGTCCGACTCGTTTTACAGGGAGCCGGCTTACCACGCCCGCTCCTCGCTCAGTTGGTTTCACAGTGTTATTTGTTTTTGCGCCATTTGTTCGACAAATAATCAGGGGGTGTATTTTTATATGAATATCGGGGATCAAGTCCAACATGTGCTTGAATATGTAGCATGGACAATATTATGGAATAAGTATTTTGCTGTAATGTTCCTTGTGCTGGGGCTATATCTTACAATAGGCCTTCGCTTCTTCCAGTTTCGCCGTTTTGGGGATATTATGCGCAACACGGTCGGGACACTGTTTGTTAAAAATGACGGCGCAAGGAAAAATGGCGACAGCAAGGTTTCGTCCTTCGGCGCCTTTGCTACGGCTCTTGGGAGCACGGTGGGCAACGGAAACATTGCGGGAGTCGCAAGCGCCATCGCGTTAGGCGGCCCCGGCGCCATATTCTGGATGTGGATGTGCGCTTTTGTCGGCATGGCGACGAAGATGAGCGAGATCGTCCTCACCCAGACCTATAGACAGACGGACAACACCGGCATTCCCCGCGGAAGCGCGGCCTACTATATCCAGAAGGGGCTTGTCGAAGAAAAGGGCTGGAAATGGTGCAAAGTCCTTTCCCTCATTTTTACAACGGCGATGCTATGCGCCTTCTACTTCACGCCCGGACCGTATGTCGTAGCTGAATCTATTCAGGCCGGATTCAACCTTTCCCCCATGGGCGCGATCGTTTTCTCTTTCATCTATGTAATATTACAGTTCACCATAATTCTCGGCGGCATAAAGCGTATAGTCAAGTTTGCCGAAAGCGCCGTGCCCTTTATGGTCATAGCCTATTTTGGCGTAGCGATCTTTATTTTCCTGAGTGATATCCCAGCTACGGTCGAGGCGTTTAAACAGATTTTCTACTATGCGTTCAAACCGGCGGCCGCGATCGGCGGATTTGCCGGAGCCAGCATCATGATGACCCTGCAGGTCGGCGTCGCAAGAAGCGTTTACAGCAATGAGGCCGGCTGGGGAAGTTCTCCCATCATCCACGCCGCGGCCGACGTCGACCATCCTGCGCGTCAGGGGATGTGGGGCGCCTTTGAAGTGTTCGTCGATACGATAATCGTCTGCACGATCACCGGTTTGATCGTCGTCATAACGGGCGTATGGCAGACGGGAGAGGGCGGCGCGGGTTCCGTTGGAAAGGCGCTCAGTCAGGTGTTCGGGCCCATCGGCGGAATTACTTTGGCCATCTTCATCTTCGTCTTCTCGCTTACAACTTCAACGGGCTGGTACTCCTATCTTGAAGCTCTTGTAGGATATCTGACCCGCGACAAACCAGCCGCCGTCCGTATGAAGATCGTTAAATTCATTACGTTTACAGGCCCGCTCTTCGGCCTTGGCGCCACGATGTTCTTCTTTGCGCACGGCACCGTGCCGGCCGTAGCCTGGATGGTTCTTGACATCCAGTCCGCGATACCTGTCTATGTCAACGTTATCGCGCTGACGCTGCTCTCGCCTGTCATCTTTAAAAAGGTCAGGGAATTTGAGACGGATTTCCTTGATCCCGAACGCGTGGCTCGCAAAGAGCGCAAGTCCGCGGGGAAAAAGGCAGACGAAGAGGCGGCGTAACGCAGCCTTCGCAGAGAACCGCATAAAGCGGCAAAAGATCATAAAAGTTAAAAGGAGAGGCTCTCATGGCCTCTCCTTTTAATTGGCTGCGCAGGTTGGTTTCAGGCGCGCTTTGCACGGCTCCGGCCTTTATTTTGCGGGCGCAGCCTTTTCTGCGGTTTCAGTTATCTCCGCCGCCTGAGCGGTTTCTGGCGTTTCGATGGCTGGGAGGACGGCTGAAGGCTGGGCCTCCGGCTGATGCTGGTGCTTATGGGCCTTTTTGTTGGCGGCGGCCGCTTCGTTTTTCTTTGCGCGCAGCATCGAGATGATGCCGTCGGCAAGCCCCACCTGCGGCACTATTATCGTAGGCGCCAGGCAGAGTTTGCTGATACTGAGGAATATTTTCAGCGCCGGTACGATGACGTCTGCGCGGTAGGGGTTCAGCTTGAAATTTCGTATCCTCTCCTCAAAGCTCATTTTTTTCAATGTGTCATAGAGCATTTTAAGCTCGATACGGTCTATCGGCTGTCCTTCGCGTTTGTTGAGCAGCTTCTGCGCCTTGTTTATGTTGCCGCCTGAGCCTATTATCGTAAGTCCGCTGTATTTTTCGCCGATTTTTTTCATCTCAGCCTTGAAGAGGTCGTGGTCTTCGTCTTTTACGGCGTTGTTCAGTATTCGCACAGTGCCGAGCCGGAAGGAACGCGATTCGGCGACATGGCCGTCCGCGTATACGACCACCTCCGTACTGCCGCCGCCTACGTCTACGCGGAGGGAGTTCTTCCACGCCTCGCTTCCGGCGCAGGCCTCGCCCGCGGCGTATATTATCTCAGCCTCTTCGAGTCCGGTGATTATCTCTATTTCGATGCCGCTTTTTTGCTTTATCTCCTCCATGACCTCCGTGCCGTTTTTCGCCTCGCGCATGGCACTTGTGGCGCAGGCGCGGTACTCTGTGACGCCGAAGGCCTTCATGGTGTGCGCGAAGCCCTGCATCCCCTCGCAGAGGATGCCCCGCCTTCTCGCGCTTATTTTCCCGTCGGTGAAGACGTCTTCGCCAAGGCGCACCGGCAGGCGCATAAAGGCGACTTTGCGGCATTTTTTTTCGTCACAGGTCGGCTCTATGCTGCATATCATGAAGCGTACCGCGTTGCTGCCTATGTCAATGGCAGCTATTGTGTTCATATCTCTCATTTTTCATCACTCTTTTCCGCCGTTTTTTTGTAAAATTCATGAAGCGCCAGTTGGGAGCGGCATTTTTGTTCTCCGATGGGCTTTACATATTCGTTTGCCCCGAAGACCGCCATATCGCGCGCCTTTACGTTGTCGCTCCACTGCAAGTCAAAGACCTTGTTCAGCTGCCTGCGTATCGCGGGGTCGAAGATTGGAACGCCGACCTCTATCCTTCGGCTTAAATTCCTCGTCATCCAGTCGGCGCTCAGGATATACATTTTTTCCGCGCCGCCGCCGCCGAAAATTACCATTCGCGCGTGTTCAAGATAGATGTCGACGATGCTTATCACCCGGATGTTTTCGCTGAGCCCTTCGACACCGGGCTGGAGAGAGCAGGCCCCGCGCACTATAAGGCTGATCTTAACGCCGGCGCGGCTTGCCTTATAGAGTAGATTTATCATTTCCGGGTTGGTAAGGCTGTTGAATTTCGCCTTGATGTAGGCGTTTTTGCCTTTTTTCGCCAGCTTTATCTCATTTTCAATAAGTTCCTCAAAGCGTGAGCGCATGTTGTAGGGCGCGACCAGAAGCTCTTTGCAGGACATCGGCGTGTGCGAGATGATAGAGTCAAACACCGCGCGCGTTTCGGAGACGACCTCGCGCCGCGTCGTAAGCAGGCCGAAATCTGAATATATCTTTGCCGTCGATTCGCTGAAATTGCCAGTGCCGATATAGGCGTAGCCTTTCAGGCCTCCGCGCTCGCGGCGTTCGACCAGTATCAGCTTGCAGTGCACCTTAAGCCCGGCCACGCCGTCTATGACGCGCACGCCGGCGCGCTGAAGGATGTCGGCGTACTCGATGTTCTGCCCCTCGTCAAAACGCGCCAGCAGCTCGATGATGACGGTGACGCACTTGCCGTTCTTCGCCGCGCCAATGAGCGCGTTTATCACCTTGGAATGTTCCGCCGTCCTGTACAGCGTGATCGCGATGCTTTCCACCTTTGGGTCGATGGCGGCCTCCCGCAGAAAATCTATAAGGTGGTTGAAGGTATGATAAGGAAAATGCAGCATCACGTCGCCCTTCGCAATGACCTTCAGAATGCTGGAGAACGGCGCGATGGCCGGATGGCGCATCGGAGCGGGCAGCTTTTCTTCAAGCCGGTCGCAGACGCGCGGAAACTTCATAAGGTCGTGCTTTAAGTGATAGCGGCCGCCCGGGTCGAGCGACGGGCCGCCCTTCAGTGAAAGCTTTGAGACGATCAGCGAAAGCAGATCCTCCGGCATCTGTCTGTCATAGATGAGCCTCACGGGATTGCCGCGGTATCTGTTTTCTATGCCCTCTTCCATCTTTTCCATCAGGCTTTTGGAGATATCGTCGTCCAAGTCTATCTGGGCGTCCCTGACGACGCGGAAGGTGTGGGCCGTTATGGTTTCGCAGTTGAACATAAAGAATATCTCCCGCAGGCAGAGCCGTATGATGTCGTCGATATAGATTATGTCTTTCTGTCCGGGAGCCGAAGGCAGCTCCACAAAACGCGGGCATGCGCTGCTGACCGGTATATGTATGAAGGCGAAGCGTTTGTTTTTTGACTTTGGCCCAGTCATTTTCACGCCGAGGTAGATGCCCCCGTCGCTTAGAAAGGGCATCGTCGTCGTCTTGCGTATCAACACGGGAACGATGCGCTCACTGATGACGGATGAATAATAGTCTACGCAGAACTTCTCCTGCTCCTCCGTCAGCTGCCGCTCGTTCACTACGCGTATCCCTATTTCCGCCATCTCTGCCAAGATGCCGTCGTAGGCGGCGTCAAATTTTTGCTGCGATTTCGCCATCAGCGCGTATATCTGCGGCAGCGCCTCGGCCGCGGCGCGTATCTTGGCAGCCTGCCCGCCGCGCAGCCCCTTCATGCGGCTCATGCGGATCAGCTTCGCTACGCGCACCTTTACAAATTCGTCCTGGTTATTTGAAAAAATCCCAAGGAACCTGAGACGCTGCATAAGCGGAACGTCGCCGTCCTGCGCCTCCTGCAGCACCCTGTCGTTGAAAACCAGCCAGCTCAGCTCCCTGTTGTTCATTATCATTAGAGTATCCTCCCCCGCGTGGGGCACAACGTTAATGTAGCCATTACCCCATTATCTTAAGGCCGCGAAGGAAACGCAAAGTTAAAAGAACGTAAAATTAATGTTAAATTTATGTATTTTGCGAAAAAACCAACCAACCACGCTCAAAGAAAGGAGCTCCCGCGTTATAGTGCGCTATCAGTGCAACCGGCTTATGCCGTTTGGGGTTGCGCTTAGCACTTCGGGGAGTTTGTTCAGTTCCTCGATGAAGGTCATGGTCTGTTTGTCTGTTTTTGAGCGCAGGTGGAGCATTATCAGCATTTGCGGGGGCACGGAGGCGTCGGCCACCGGCGTGAAGGTCTGTATTATCTCCGCTGCAGCTTTGGCGGCGGTGGTTTTGGCCGTTTTTTTCATAGAGCGCTCTGCGCGTTTTTTATCCGCCGCATATTGCTCTGCCAAGACGCCGCTTTTGAGGACTACGAGCGCTTCGCCCGGCGCGTATTGCGGGGCGGCTTCTTTTTTTGCACAGAGCGCGGCGCGGGCGTATTCCGCGCCGGTGACGGCCCCTTTTGGAGCGCGGACGCCGTCTTTTGCGTGAATGCATAGCGACATGACCTTGCCATCTTTGAGGCCGGCGTAGTTCCACCATTTTGTCGCCTCGTCATAGAGCAGCACGAAGCCTTCTTTATTTTGTATCCAGTGCGCCCGCTCGTCGCCGCAGTTTTTTATTGTAATGGAGCTTCCGTCCGGCTGCATTGGGGTGCGTTCCATGCGGAGGTCCGCGCCTGCGAATGCCGGCGTCACGAAGGCCGCCGTAAAGAGGACGGCCGCCAATAATATCAGTCTGATATTCATTTAAGCCGCTCCTTTCACCGTTGTCTTTTTGTAAATAGATTTCGCGCGCTGGCCGCGCGCGGCCATTTTTTAAGATTCCGCCGTATCTACAGTCTATTCCAATAAATTGATGAAATCAAGACGGAGCCTCTTATATTGCGCAGGGGTGACGGAAAGGCGGCGTGATGTTTATATAAAAAACGAGGCAAGCCGCCCGTGAGCCATGGAAAGGGGCGGCTTTGTTATGGGGCAAATCGCCCGTTTTGTTTAAAATTTCGGCGCCGCGCTGGTTTTGCGCCGTCCTTCGTTTAAGGCCGCTTTCTACAACAGCGTCTCCAGAAAGGCCTCGCCCTCTTCTTTTGGCAGTTCGTCTTTGCTAAGTTTTTTTATTATTCGGCCTTCGCCCATGACGATGAAGTGTTCACCAAGTTTTTTTGCCTGGGTCAGGCTGTGCGAGACCATTATCATGGGGATGCGTTCTTTTAATTTCATCAGGTGTTCTTCTATCAGCTCTGTTGATTTTCTGTCCAGCGACGCGGTCGGCTCGTCAAGCAGCAGCAGGTCGGGCTCCATCGCAAGCGTCCGCGCGAGGCAGAGGCGCTGCTGTTGACCGCCCGAAAAACTTGCGGCGCGCTGGTTCAAACGGTCTTTTACCTCGTCCCAGAGGCCGACTTCGCGCAGGCTTTTTTCCATGCGGCGCGCCGCCTCCGCGCGCGAAAGGCCCAGCACCAGCTCCAGCGGCATCGTTATGTTTTTTGCAAGAGAAAGCGGCAGAGGGTTTGGCGTCTGAAAGACCATTCCGGCGCTGCGGCGGATGTACGTTAAATCCGGTGCGTCGCTGCCGTAAACGTTTGTCAGCGCTCCTCCCAAACGCACCTGGACCGAGCCGCCGCCTTCGTATCCGGGAAAGCTTTCGTTTAGGCGGTTCAGCGAGCGCAGCAGCGTCGTCTTTCCAGAACCGGAACGCCCAAGCAGCACCGTGACGCCCTCCTTTGGAATATCGGCGCTTACGCCGCAAAGCGCAGGCTCTTTATTGAAGGCCACCCAAAGGCCATCTATCTTGGCGCAAAGTTCCATCTCAATTCCCCCTGAATCTGCGTTCCATGCCGCGCTGGCAAAGCCACGCGGCGCCCATCAGCGCCGCCGAAAGCATCAATAAAACCAGCGACGCGCCGAATCCGCGCAGCAGTTCGCTTTCGTCTGCGTACTGCGCCGCCGTATAGTATATGAGAAAGGGCAGAGCCTCAAACTTTGAGGCAAGCCCCGCGGGAAGCCCTGAATTTACTACGACGCCGGTGAGCATGATCACGGCGGTGTCCTCTGCGGCGCGTCCCATGGCGAGCATGACGCCGCCCAGGATGCCGCGCGCCGCGGCGGGAACGAGAAGCCGAAGCATTATCGCGTTATGCGAAAACCCAAGCGACGCGCCGGTGATCTCAAGCATCGGCGGCAGGCTTTCTATCGAGGCGCGCGTCGTGACGACAAGCGCCGGCATGACGAGCAGCGCGAGGCAGAAGGCGGCGAGCGCGATGGAGGTTGTGGCGTCGGGCGCTATGGTTCGGCGCAGCGCTATGATGAGCACGAAGCCGAAAAGCCCCATCACGATCGACGGGACGCTTGCCAAAAGCTCTATGCCGGAGGAAAGTGTGCGCGCGAGGCCGCTTTCGGAATAACGGGCGAGGAAGAGGCCGCATCCGATGCCAGGGACAAGCGCCATAAGCATTGTGAGCGCCACAAGGCAGAAGGTTCCGGCGAAGGCTGGCCATATCCCCTCCCATACCGGAGCCGCGTGAAAAATGGCTTCAAGGGGCGGCGTGTCGCCGAAGAAAAGTCTCACGTCAAGCGTCTGAAATCCCTGCTGGAAAATGAAGAAAATGAGCGCCCCGCAGCCTCCGGCGACTACGGCGGCGCTTGCAAAGGCAAGCGCTTTCAATGCGTAAAATTTTATCCGCAGCGTTGACCGCGTTCTTTTTTCTTTAGTTATCTTAGTTAGCAGCTTTATCATTCTTCGCCGTCTCCTCTTAACGATCGCAGGAGCAGATTTGCGCCCGCGCTTAACGCAAGCAGAATGCCCCCCGCCACGAACAGCGAATAGTAGGCCGTCCCGCCAACGTCAGACGAGAGCGCAAGGCCGATGTGCGCGGTGAGCGTCCTGAATGATTCTATAGGCGAGCCGGGGTACTGCACCGCGTTTCCGGCAAGCATCGTTGGTATCATCGTATCTCCCGCCGCACGCCCGAAGCCCAAAAGAGCGGCGCCTCGCAGCCATTTTCGTGATGCGGGCAGCACCACCCAGACGAAATTTTCAGCCTTCGAAAGCCCCAGCGCCGCCGCGGTAAGAGAGGTTTCCGCCGCCGTCTGTGCGGCTGCGCCCTCCATAGCGATCGCCATTGTAGGCGTTATGAGCAGCGACAGCACCAGAGTTGCCGTAAGCCACGAAAAGCCGGAGCCGCCAAAGGCGTCTCGGATGAGCGGCACCAGCAGGAAGACGGAGGCGAAGCCAAATACGACGGTGGGAATGGCGGTCATTATGCGCAGCAGCGCCGAAAGCAGCGACGCGCTCGTTTTTCCGCCAAATCCGTGTATGTAGCAAAGACAGCCGAGCGCCAAAAGCCATCCGATGATGAGCGAGGAAAAAGAAAGCGCAAGGGTGGCCGCAACCATCGGAAGAATACCGAACTGCTGTGAGTCTGGCGCCCAGACAGAGGAAAAGAGCGTGGGGCCGCTCATAAAAAGCCCCTCCGCCGCGCAGAATATTATAAAGACGAATACTGTGGAAAGCAGCGCCGTCACGTAAAGCGCGGACGCCGAAAGCCACAGCGGTTTTTTATCGTTCATTACGGTATGGGGCCGCGGTTGCGGCCCCGCCTCTTTTCCCGCAGTTACTTTCTTTTGAGGGGGATATATTTGCTCTCTTTGATTATCTGTTGCCCCTCCGGCGAGTAGATGTAATCAATGAAAAGAGCAGTGAGACCCGAGGGCTCGCCCTTTGTGTTCATGTAGAGGTCGCGAACGACGGTGTATTTGCCGTTTGCGGCGTTTTCCTGCGTCGCGGTCATTCCGGCAAGTTTCGGCGCTTTGACCGACTTGTCAATATGGCCGATGCCGACGTAGCCGATGGCGCGCGCGTCCTTCGCCACCGCCGTCTTCATCGCGCCGTTGGAGCTTACGACGTTTGCCTTGGCGGAGACGGCGCCCTTGTTTATCGCCTTCTCTGTGAAGACCTCGCGCGTGCCGCTGCCGTCCTCGCGCACATACAGGTTTATCTCCGCGTCCGCGCCGCCAACCTGTTTCCAGTTTGTTATTTTGCCTGCGTAAATATCGCCGAGCTGTTCAAACGAAAGCTCCGCGACTTTGTTTTCCGGGTTGATGACGACGGCCACTCCGTCTATCGCAAACGGGAAGGTCTTAAGGCCGTATTTTTCTATTTCATCCTTCTTAAGGGCGCGCCCCGTGTTGCCTATTTCGACCAGTCCTTCGCCCACCTGCTTCACGCCGACGCCGGAACCGCCGCCCGCCACTGTGATGCGGATGTCGCGGTTTGCGCTCATGATGCGTTTTGCCGCTTCCTGCATGACGGGGATGTGCGCCGTGCCGCCGGCTATGTCTATCTTGCCCTTCTGCCCTTTAAAGGAATCAAGCGGCGCCGCCGTTGCGGCCGATGCCGTAAGAATACAAATCATTGCTGTCATAACGATATTTTTCATCTTCATTTAAAATTTCTCCTTCACTGTTTTTGATAGGATGATCGCGAATGCGCGGCACAGCGCCGCGGCGCCTGTTGTTATTGGCGCGCAGTATAGGACGTATTTTTAATGCCGAAGAAAGCCGAAAGACTCCGTTTTTCGTTTAGAGAATAGGAGAAAGAGAGAGTTCGGACAGGAAATGAATATCTTCGGCGCTTAAAAAATGCAGCCCGTGCATTTTATTTGGATAAGATCAAGACTGCGCCAAAATTTTTCACCCTTTCCGAGAATCGTTTAGTTTTTACCGGGAAATAATATCACACTGAATCGGACAAATGTCAATGGCGTAATCTTGAATTATTTCAAAATTTGGGCGCAGCGACAAATCAGGCCACTAATCGCGCAAAAAACGGCGCTGGCTGGCTCAACGCCGCGCCTGCGCCGCAGAACTTGATAATTTATGCCGGCCGCAGCGCGGCTAGGCTTTTTTATGATGACGGCAGCCGCCGCCTTCGGTCATCATTTCGTAAATCGGCACGTAGACTGCAAGCAGCGCCGCCACATTTTCATGGCAGCCGCGCCCGGATGGATTGTGAGCAGAACAGCTGTTGTCGCCGCAAAGCGGGACGGCAGCCGCAACCGTCTCGTAATCGCGCGCGCCGTTTGTGATTGCGACAAGCACCATGTTTTTTGTAGAGCCGGTCGTGGTGCAGACCTTCATATCGGCTCCGGCCTGACGCCAGAGGCCCTCCAAATCGATCATTTTTGACCCCTCCTAAATTAAATATTCGCCGACGTTGAATATATGGCGATTTTGTCTATCATTTTGAAGCCGTGGCTGATATAGAGCTTGAAGCCTTCCTCTGTGGCGAGCAGGCATAGCTCTTTGTCAGCTTTGAGCGAGAGGCCGCCGAGCGCCTCCAAAAGACGTCCCGCGTGCCCACGTTTGCGGTATTCCGGCAGAGTGGCGAAATAATAGAGCCCCATTGTCTCCGCCGTTTCGTGCAGAAGCGCCGTCGTCACTATCCTGCCCTCGTCGCGGAGCACCAGCGCGCGGTTTCCAGAAGCCTGCGCCAAATATTCCCCAAAGGACCTATATCCCGCGATGCCCTTTGCGTCAGCGCCGTCTCCGCCGAATGCAAGCCAAAGCGCCTCGGCCCAGTCGCTGCGCTGCGCGCCGGAAATGTCTTCAAAGCAGCCCGCGCCGTCAAGCGGCGTCATGTTTTCGCGCGGCAGGTACATAGAGGTGTAGATGCGCCTTCTGAGCAGTCCGTTTTCTTGAAAGGCCTCCGCCAGCTCGTAGGGCGTGCTTGGAAGCCACGGCGCAATGAAAGAGGCGCCGCGTTTCTCAAAAAAGGCCTTCGCCTCCGCCACATCTTTCGGCCTCGCCTCTTCGTTGAAAATGACATAATTTTCGCCGGCCGACGGCTCGCCGCTCGCCGCGGCAAGCGATCCGTCCTTGAAATGAAGAGAGGCTCCATGCGGAGCGCCCGCTATCATCTGCAAAAAAGAACGGAAATTATTATTAAACTGAGATGCTGCGTCCATAGTTTTCTCCTTATAGGTGCGGTATGTATATGCGCCGTATATGCTTTAAAATTTTCAAAATCAGGCAAAGAAAAGAGACTTCAAAAGGATTTTACAGGAGAAGCGCCCCGTTGATGCAATCCGCACAAGCCTCCTTTATAATTAAATACGATATTCCTGAAAATAACAATGACCTAATTTCGTAAATAACCGGGAGAGTGCTGATATGAGAGAGAAAAAGGAAAAGAAGATAAAAGAACAAGAGGGCTTCACGCTGTCAAACGCAGCGCCGCTTGAGCTTTCGCTCGGCGCGCTGCTGGGCGGCGCATCTTCCGCGCCGCGCGCGCGCGGCGCGGAAAATTCTGTTGACGCAGCAAGCGGCGAACGCGCCAAAAACGCAGCTGACGCCGCCGCCTCTTTCGCGCCTGAGGAGCGGCCGGCGCCCGCGGCAAAAGAGGCTAAGATCTCACGCGTATCGCTGAAGCGCGAGCGCGCGGGGCGAGGCGGACGCACCGTCACTCTCGTCATTCTGCCGGCAGGCTACAGCGGCGACAAAGAACTGCTTGCGAAGGAGCTGCGCAAAGGGCTCGGCTGCGGCTCCTCTATAGAAGAGGGAACGATAGTCTTGCAGGGCGATATTGCGGACAGAGCGGAGGCATGGTTTGCAAAAAAGGGCGTCGCAAAGATAGTCAAAGGGTGATTTTTGGCAAACGCGCGGCGACCGTGTGTTAAAAAAAGAGTTTATATGATTTGATTTATATTGACTAATTTAAAAGAGCATAATGCAAAGTAACGGCTTTACGGATTACCGGCCGTGCCGCCGCCTGCGGCGGTTATATTTTGTTTTCGAAGTCGTCTATCTTCATAGGACGTGCGAAGTAGAATCCCTGTATGACGTCGCAGCCTACCGAACGCAGGAACGAAAGCTGGTCGTCGGTCTCCACGCCTTCGGCCACCACGAGGAAGTCAAGCCCGTGCGCGAGCGTGATGATCGTCTTTATCACCTCGTCGGCGCGAGCCCTGTCTGTGTCGCGCTGGAGCAGAAAGCCGCGGTCGAGCTTGATGACGTCAAAAGGTATTTTAAGGAAGGTGCTGAGCGAGGAGTAGCCGCTTCCGAAATCGTCCATAGCTATTGAGAAGCCGGCTTTTTTGAGCCTCATGAAGACGGGGATTATCATCGCCGTGCCGTCGGTGAGGATGTTTTCCGTGCATTCCACCTCAATGAGACCGTTTGGAAGGCCGTATTTTGCGGTCACCGCCTCAAGCTTCGCCGTAAAGTCGTGGTCGTAAAGGTGCATCCTGGAAAAATTGACCGCGATCGGCACCACGGCGCAGCCCGCCTTGATGCGCCGGCGCAGCATTTCGCAGACCTGCTCCAGTATGCAGAAATCAAGCCGTATTATCTGCCCGCTCTTTTCAAGCAGCGTTACGAAGCGGTCCGGCGGTATTGCGGCGGAGCCCTCCGGTATCCAGCGCGCGAGCGCCTCGCCGCCTATTATTTTTTCGGAAACGCTGTCATATTTGGGCTGGATGTAGGCTACGATCTCGCCGGCCGTCACCGCTGCGTCGAAGCTTGCGATAAGGGCCGCGTCCTCCATCAGCCTTCGGTGTATATCACCGTCAAAGACAGCGATATAGTTTTCAGTCTGCCCCTTCACCATGCGTTTTGCGGCGGCGGCGCAGTTCATCATCGTCTGCGGCGAAAGCGAGCGTTCTTCTATCTTATAAAGGCCGTAATTGATCGTGACCGACCTTTCATCAAGCTGCGATTTAAGTTCCTCCGTCATTTGTATGAGCCTGTCGCTCAGGCTTTCCGCGTCGTCCGAGCGCACGAGCGCCACAAAATGGTCGGCGTATATTCTTGAAAAGAGGTCGTTTGGAAAAGCCGCCGCGAATTTGTCCGCGATGAACTTCAGCAGCTCATCGCCGCTTTCCTTGCCGAATATCTCGTTGTAGAGCTGGAAGGTGGAGATGTCGAAATCTATGAGCCAGAGGCTGTCGTTTGCGCCGTCTTCGAGCCTTGCAGTAAGCGCTCGCTCAAAGCCTGCCTGCGAAAGCCTGCCGGTGAGGGCGTCGTTATAGAGCAGTCCCTGTATCTTTTTCATGGAGCCGTTTTTGGTGACGAAGGCAAAACCGAGCGCTACGGTAAGAGTGGCGAGGATGACGATGCAAAGAAGCATGATGTCGGGCGGCATCTCGTCGATGACGGCGCGGATGTCGACCTTATTCTTTTCAACTATCTGGCGTATTACGATATTGTCTATCTCCTGCGAGGAGATGGCGTTCACGGTCTTGTTGAGAATGCTGAAAAGGTCGTGCGGGGCGCTCTTTCTGATGGCGATGGCCGCGTTCAGACTGTAGCCCTGCAATGCGACTGCGGAAAGGTCTTTATATTTTGCTTTTTTCAGCAGCATCTCCGCGGAGAAGGAGGTGAGCAGCGCCTGGTCCGTCACATTGTCGCAGACGCTGTCGGCGCATTCCCAAGCGGTTGTGAAATTTTTAAACTTGAAATTTTTGGTGGAGAGCTCTTTATAGGTGGAAAACCTGTCGACCACGGCTGTTGTGAGCTGCTCAGCCTCCAGGTACGGGACGCCGCTTTTGCGTACCACCACCCACGGCACCCTCATATAGATGTCTGTAAGGTAGAGGCCGTTCTGCTGCGCCTCCGCATAATCGTGGTTGAAGCTGGTGATTATGTCCGCCTCTTTTACGGAAAGCGTCGAGTGCGTATAATATTCGAAGCGCAGTCCAGTAGTCTCCGATATGCGCTCGAAAATATCCGCAACTATGCCGGAAAACTGACCGTTCTCGTCAAAGTATTCATACGGCTCCCAGTTGTCGTGGCAAAGCACCTTGAACGGCTTTGAGAGCCGGATATATTCCTTTTCATTGTTCGTGAAGGTGACAAAAGTGCTGTTGGTAGGCAGATGCTTGTCCATAAGCTCCTTGCTGAAAAATGGCCGCTGTATCTTTATCTCCGTAAGAGCTGCGCCAAGCTCTTTGAAAAGTTCCTTTTTCTTCGGGGAAACTGCGAAATAAAAGGGCTGCGGCGCGAACTTTGATAGCACGCGGAAATCTTTTCCGGTGCGAATGCCTCCTGTGATGCCGGCGTCTATTTTTCCAGCGCCGATATCCTCCATCATGCGGTCTACGGTGTCGTAGCTTTTGGGAATGAAGGTGAATTTATTTTCCACGGCGAAGTCTTTGAATCTGTTAAGATTCAAATCGCTCGTATAGCCTACGGTCATGCCGTCGTAGGCGGAATAATCGTTTTCTGCGATAGGGCTAGTGGCCGCGGTGAAAAGCGAAACGTGTCCTTCGCCGGCCGGTAGGGATGGAAAGAGCGCCTCCTTTGAGCGCCGGTTGGTCATAAACATACATCCGAGGAGGTCTATCTCGTCTCTTTGCAGCGCCTCGTAAAGTTCCGTAAGCGAGCCGTCGACGAATTGATATTTCCAGCCCGTAAAACGCGCGATATTTTGAAGGTAGTCGTAGTTATAGCCGCTGCGTTCGCCGCTTGCGCTCGTCTCCATATAGCCCGGCTGAGCGTACCAGCCTACGCGGACGACGGAGCCGTCGCGCGCCTCCGCCGCGCCATGCCAGATCAAAAAGAGGGCGCAGAGGGCTGTGGACAAAAACGCGAATTTTTTTATGAGCGCGCGCATCGTTTACCTGCGGCCCCAAACGGGGCGCGGAGGAGGAAAGCAGAAAACCTGTATGGGGTTTTTTGATATTTTGCGAACCATTGTAGATTTCATGCCGTTCCCTTTCATATCAGCCGCAGTAATCGGCTCAACCTGGGATAATTTCGCGCGGGACACTCTCTCTACCTATTATATATCAGAAAGTGGTAAAATTTTTGCCGCGTTGAAACGACGTTCGCAATAACAATACGCGTTACGCTGCCCCCGACGTTCTTTTGTTATTAAAAGTAGTATACAATTTTCTATATGTAACAAAAATTTATAAAATCTGGTCATCATAACAGATAATTATGTCAGCTTTATCTTTTGTGGGATTGTATCTTGACATTTAAAAATATCTAGAATATATTACGAATCGTAAAAATTTAGCGTCTGAAACGCCAGGGAATTTGGTTGAACGCCAAAGCGGCCCCGCCACTGTAGCCATGACGAAATCGCGGTATCACTGAAAAAGCGGCATTTTTTGGGAAGATGCGAGAGTAGGGGGATTGGAAGCCAGGAGACCTGTTTCAGCCGACGAGAAAAGAATTCGCGCGGGCGGATGCTGTTTTTTGGACATCACTGCATGTATTTGCAGAGGTCTTTAAGTGTTGTCTGCGCGGATATGGCAGGCGGCATTTTTTTTAGCTCCAGTTTGTGGAGCGCGCCTTTAGCATCTATCACAATTAAATATATGACCGGATAAATGTAAGTAATAAATAATATACCAACGTATATTTTAGAGTTTACAAGACGTCTGGGTCATCAAATAAAAAGAAAGGAGCGCGCGGCTGTCGGATAAGTTCGGTCAAAAGGAATGTAAATAGTGTGAATTATTTAGCAAATTAGGGGAAATTTAAGAGAACAGCAAAAGGAGCTGGAAAAATATGATCAGGCTTATTGAAAATGGCGCTTATCTGCTTCATGGGAACGTGCTGGTGGAAGATATTGAAAGACAAAGCCTTGCGGAGATAGACGCGAAGGTGAGCGAAGCTGGTTTTACGCCGCTTGGCCTGCTGCCTGACGATAAAAGGAAGGCAGCGCGCGGGACGATATCCGCGGGCATCATAGCCGACCATAACAGCTCCGGCACGGAAGAGGATTATAAGATCCGCTTCGACAGCCTTGCGTCGCACGACATCACCTATGTCGGCATCATCCAGACGGCGATCGCAAGCGGAATGAAAAAATTCCCCGTCCCCTATGTTATGACCAACTGTCATAATTCCCTCTGCGCCGTCGGCGGCACCATCAACGAGGACGACCACCTCTTTGGCCTCTCCGCCGCGAAAAAGTACGGCGGTGAGTTTGTACCGGCGCATCTTGCGGTCATCCACTCCTATGTGAGGGAGATGATGACAGGCTGCGGCAGAATGATATTAGGCTCGGACAGCCACACGCGCTACGGCGCCCTTGGAACGATGGGCGTGGGCGAAGGCGGCCCGGAGCTTGTAAAACAGTTGGTGGAGCGCACCTATGACTTCCCGCGCGCGGACGTTGTAGCCGTATACCTGACTGGCGCGCCGCACCCCGGCGTAGGCCCTCAGGACGTTGCGCTTGCTCTTATTGGCGCCGTTTTTAAGAATGGCTTTGTGAAAAATAAGGTGATGGAGTTTGTCGGCCCCGGCGTATCCAGCCTGCCCGTAGAATTTAGAAACGGCGTCGACGTGATGACGACGGAGACTGCCTGCTGGACCTCGGTCTGGCGCACGGACGACAAAGTAGAAGAATATTTCCGCGTCCACGGCCGCCCCGAAGCCTACAAGAAACTCGACCCAGCTGACGTCGCGTGGTATGACGCGGCCATCGTGGTGGAGCTCGACAAGATAAAGCCGATGATAGCGCTTCCGTTCCATCCCAGCAACGTCTATACAATAGAAGAACTGTGCGCGAACCCGTACGAGATACTGAAAAAGGTCGAGGACGAGGCGCGCGACAGCCTTGAAAATCCAAATATAACGCTGAACCTTACGGACAAGATCTCAAAGGACGGCAAGATACATGTCGACCAGGGAATAATAGCCGGCTGCTCGGGCGGCACCTTTGACAACGTCGTAGCCGCCGCTCAGATACTTAAGGGACGCAACGTAGGCTGCGGGGAATTTTCCCTCTCCGTCTATCCGGGAAGCCAGCCCGCGATGCTTGAGCTTATAGGCAACGGTTCCATCGGAGATTTGATGGAGGCCGGGGCAGTGGTGAAGACGGCCTTCTGCGGCCCGTGCTTCGGCGCTGGCGACACTCCCTCGAACCACGGTTTCAGCATCCGCCATACAACGAGGAATTTCCCAAACCGCGAAGGCTCAAAGCCGGGAGACGGACAGATATCCTCGGTCGCGCTCATGGACGCGCGCTCCATCGCGGCGACCGCGGCAAATGGCGGCGTCCTCACTTCGGCTGCGGAGTTCTGTTCGCTGCTGCACGACGAGCCGTATAAATTCCGCGGCGACATATATGAGAAGAAGGTCTATCACGGTTTTGGAAAGGCCGACGAAAGCCAGGAGCTCGTCTACGGGCCAAACATACGCCCGTGGCCTGCCGTCTACCCGCTTACGGAAAATATCCTTCTCCGCGTCGCCTCAGTCATAACCGACCCGGTCACTACCACCGACGAACTTATCCCCTCCGGCGAAACCTCGTCGCTGCGTTCCAATCCTATAAAGCTCGCGCAGTTCGCCCTTTCGCGCAAAGACCCCAAATATGTGGGGCGTGCTACGGCGGTGCAGGCGCTCAACGAAAACCGCATGGCGGCGCTTGACGAAAGAGAGCCGCTCAACGCGGAGACCAGGGCGCTGCTTGAATCCGTCGGCGAGAGCGAGATGCTCGGCAACACGATGATAGGGAGCGCTATCTTTGCGGTGAAGCCGGGAGACGGCTCCGCCCGCGAACAGGCCGCCTCCTCGCAGAAGGTGCTCGGCGGGCAGGCGAATTTCGCGGAAGAATACGCCACAAAGCGCTACCGCAGCAACCTTATCAACTGGGGCATGATCCCCTTCATCGCGGACAAGGCTGACAGAGAGAAGTTCCGTGTCGACGACTGGGTGTTTATCGAGGGCATACGCCGCGCCGTAAAATACGGCGATGAGAGCGTCGAGGCGCTGATAATCGGAGCGGACGGCAAAAAAGAGACCATCACGCTCAAGATGCCCGGCCTTACGCAGGACGACCGCGATATCATCCTTGCCGGATGCCTGATGAACTACTACGCGAACGAAAACAAAGAATAACGCACGACGAAAATTTAAGGACGGGGAGATAAATATAATGGAAAAAATCAAAATGACCACGCCCATCGTAGAGATGGACGGCGACGAAATGACGAGAATACTCTGGCAGCAGATAAAGGATACGCTCATCCTGCCCTATGTAGATTTAAAGACGGAATATTATGACTTGGGCCTCAAACATCGCGACGAGACGGACGACCAGGTGACGACAGCGTCGGCCGAAGCGACAAAGAGGCTCGGCGTCGCGGTGAAGTGCGCCACAATCACCCCGAACGCGCAGCGCGTCGAGGAATACGGCCTTAAAAAACAGTGGAAGAGCCCCAACGGTACAATAAGGGCGATCCTTGACGGCACTGTATTTCGCGCGCCCATCATGATAGACGGCATCAGCCCGACGGTGCGCACGTGGACGAAGCCCATCACAATAGCGCGCCACGCCTACGGCGACATCTATAAGGACGTTGAGATGAACATCCCCTGCGCCGGGACGTTAAAGATGGTCTTTGAACCGGCAGACGGCGACGCCGCAAAGCGTCAGGAGGAGACGATCTTCGACTATAAGGCGCCTGGCATCGCGATGGGTATGCACAACCTCGAAAAATCAATATCGAGCTTTGCGCGCGCCTGCTTCAAATACGCGCTCGACACCAAGCAGGATCTCTGGTTTTCAACAAAGGACACCATCTCAAAGAAATACGACCAGACCTTCAAGCTCATCTTTGAAGAGATATTCGAGAAGGAATATAAGGATGCCTTTGAGAAGGCCGGCATCACATACTTCTATACCCTTATCGACGACGCGGTGGCGCGCGTCATCCGCTCCGAGGGCGGCTTCATCTGGGCCTGCAAAAACTACGACGGCGACGTAATGTCCGACATGGTGGCGACCGCCTTCGGAAGCCTCGCAATGATGACCTCAGTTCTCGTCTCCCCGAGCGGCATCTATGAATACGAGGCGGCTCACGGAACGGTGACGCGCCATTATTACCAGCATCTTGAGGGACGCAGCACCTCGACGAACCCGATGGCCACCATCTTCGCGTGGAGCGGCGCGCTGCGCAAACGCGGAGAGCTGGACGGCAACGCAGAGCTGGCGCAGTTCGCGGACCGGCTCGAAAAAGCGTCGATAGCCACGATAGAGGTCGGTGAAATGACGAAAGATCTATTCACCATAGCTGACATTCCCAATAAGAAATCGCTGACCTCAGAAGAATTCCTTAACGCGATAGCGGCGAGGCTCTAAAAATCAAAGGGCGCGCCCGCAGGACGGGACGCGCCCTTTCGCTCATCTGAAAGGTGGCCATAACGATGAAACTGCTAAAGAATGCGGCGGCGGGAACGCTTGAATCCTCCGACTGCCGCGTCTGCGTATCTCCGGCAGACGGCGTGATCCTGGAATACAACGGAGCAAACAGCGTCATCTTTGCCGACAGGACAAAAAAACTTGTCGACGATGTGCTGAAAGAAAATGATTTAAGCGGCGCAAAAATCACCATACAGGACCAGGGCGCCATAGAGATAACGATAAGGGCGCGGCTTGAATGCGCCTTAGAACGCGCGGCGGAGGAATAAAGATATGAAAGCCACTCGTTCAATGCTCTATATCCCCGGGGACGCTCCGGGGATGATCCAGCACGCGCCCATCTTCGGCTGCGACAGCATCCTGCTCGACCTGGAGGACGCAGTCGCGCTCACAGAAAAGGACAGCGCCCGCAAAATGGTTGCGACCTTCCTTTCGAGGTTCGATTTTAAAGACCTCTTTGTAACAGTCAGAATAAACGGCGCCGACACCGAATTTTTTGAAAAAGATCTGGAAGCGGTGGTCCCCTGTCGTCCCGACGCCGTGCGGCTGCCCAAGTGCAACGGCCCGCAGGATATTCTCGCCGCCGACAGGCGCATCTCCGAAATAGAAGAAAAAAACGGCATCGAACCCGGAACGGTGAAGCTTCACGCCATGATAGAGACGGCGCTCGGCCTTGAGCGGTGCTTTGAGACGGCGACGGCCTCCCCGCGCGTCACGGCGCTCACGATAGGCGGGCAGGACTTCACCGCCGACATGGGCGTGCAAAAGACAAAAGAGGGGCGCGAGCTTTTCTACGCAAGATGCCGCATAGTCGCAGCCGCCCACGCAGCGGGCGTTGATTCCTACGACACCGTGTGGGCCGACCTTCAGGACAACGAAGGACTGCTGCGCGAATCGAAAGAAATAGTCGGCTTAGGCTTCACCGGAAAAGCCTGCATCCATCCCAGCCAGGTGGCGACCATCCACAAGGCATTCATACCAGCCGAAAAAGAGCTGCGCCGCGCGCTGCGCGTCGTCGAGGCGGCGGAAGCCGCAAAACGCGAAGGCAAGGGCGTCATCTCCGTCGACGGCAAAATGGTCGACGCGCCGGTAGTCGCGAGATCCGTGCATCTTCTCGAACTCGCCGAGCTTTACGGCATTGAAAGAGGTGGATTCTAATGAAAAATGTTATAAATTCGCTTGGCCGGCTTGTTCCGACGGAAGTCCCCGGCGTCGGCGCTTTCATGCCCTACTCCGCGCCCTTTGATCGTATCGCGGCAATGCGTGGAGCCGCCGCCGCGCAAAAACCGCTTCGCGCAGCGCTCCCAAGCCGCGACAAACGCGCCGCCTCTCTTCGCGCCGCGATAGAAAACTCCGGCCTTCAGGACGGCATGACCATATCTTTTCACCATCATCTTAGAAACGGAGACGCCGTCATCCCTATGGTGCTTGCTGAGCTTCAGGCGATGGGCTTCAAAGGCCTCACCTTCGCGCCAAGCTCCATACCGGACGCGCACGACTGCGTCGCCGACTACATAAAAAGCGGCCTCATAAACAAACTCTACACAAGCGGAGTGCGCGGCAAACTGGGACAGCTGCTTTCAAGCGGCGAAGTAGATATCCCCGTCGTTATCCGCAGCCACGGAGGACGCGCGCGCGCCATCGAAGAAGGCTCCATAAAAATAGACGTAGCCTTTTTAGCCGCTCCATCCTGCGACTGTCTTGGAAACATCAGCGGCTGCACAGGCCCATCAGCCTGCGGCTCGCTCGGATACGCCATAACTGACGCAAGAAACGCGGCCCATGTCATAGCCGTAACAGACAACCTCGTCGAATATCCGCTTTCACCCAAAATCTCCATCCCGCAGTACCATGTAGACCAGGTGGTGACCGTTGAAAGCATAGGCGACCCCGCAAAAATAGCGACGGGTGCTGCGCGCATCACAAGAAGCCCCGTAGACCTCCGCATCGCGCAGGACTCCTTCCGCCTAATGAAGGCGGCGGAGGTCGTGCGCCCCGGCTTTTCCTTCCAGATGGGAGTTGGCGGCGCGAGCCTTGCCGCAGCCGTCTACCTTGAGGAATACATGGCCGAAAAAGGTATCACGGGCAGCTTCGGCTTGGGCGGAGTTGGAGGCTACATGGCCGCAATGCACGACAAAGGCATGTTCCGCACCGTATTTGACGTGCAGTCCTTCGACGCCGTCGTCACAAAATCAATGGCAGCAAACCCGAGCCACATAGAGATAGACGCCTCATGGTACGCGAACCCGTTCAACGCGGGAGCGCTCGTCAACAACCTCGACTGCGTCATACTGGCCGCGCTAGAAGTAGACACAGACTTCAACGTAAACGTCCTGACTGGCAACGACGGAGTTCTGCGCGGCGCCTCAGGCGGACACCAGGACACGGCGGCCGGCGCTGCGCTTTCGATAGTGGTTCTGCCCTCCTTCCGCGGAGGCGTGCCCTCAATAAAAGATAAAGTGACGACCATAACCACCCCCGGCGAAACGGTAGACGCCATCGTCACCGAGCGCGGCATCTGCATAAACAGCCGCCGCCCCGAGATAACGGAGGCCGCGCGAAAGGCGAAGCTTCCAGTAATAGAGATAACGGATCTAAAAAACGAAATAGAAAAACTGACCGGCGTCCCCAAGCCGATAGAATTCAACTACGACAAACTACTGGCCGCCGTGGAATACAGAGACGGAACTCTGATCGACGGGGTGTACGCGGCGAAATAGGCATAGGCAGTTTTTACAATCAAAAAGAGCAGGAGGCCGCGCCGGTATCTGTCCGCGCGGCCTCCTGCTCTTTTTGGAGAAAAGGGATTATGCCTGTGATTTTTCCAGAGCGGGGGCCTGTGCAAAAGCCGCGCAGAGCGCAAATACCGCGGCGGAGATCAGCACTCCGGGGACTATCGGGTGTATCGCGCCAAGAAGGGCGGGGGCGGCAAGGCCTGTAATTGCCTTTGACGTTGAGGCGTAGGCCGCGGCGTACCAGGCTATGGAGCCGAAGAAGCCTCCCAGCGAACTGAAAAGCGCCGCCTGCGGGCCGGCTTTTGGGCCGAAGGCGAGCAGTCCGAGGTATGGGACCATTATCGCGCAGGCAAGCAGCGTCCAGCTCGTCGCACAGATGACGGCGATTATTGACGAGCTCTTGAGAGCAAAGAGGCCGCTTCCCAGAGTGCAGAGGATAACCACCGCGCGCCACGACCAGCCCTTCAGCTCCTTTTTAAAGACGTCGCGTCCGAGGCTGCCGCTTGCTATATGAAGCAGCGCAGAGGCCGTCGAAAGGGAGGCGGAGACGATGGCCAGAGCGAAAAACTGTTGTCCCAGCGCGGGAAGCAGCAGATGAACCAGCGTCGGAAGCACAGTATCGGGGTTTGTTATGCCGTCGCCGAGCATTACGCGTGAAAGGGCGCTTGCGAAATATGCTCCGCCTACGACGACGGAAAGCGCAAGCATCGCAAGAGGGGCCGCCTTCTTCGTCTCTTCAACGCTGCGCAGCGCGAAATGGCGCTGTATAAGCTGCGGCTGCGCCCAGATTCCGACAGAGGTCACTATCGTGAGGAAGATCACATTGAGGCCGCCCGCCCCGCTGCTTAAGGCGAGAAATCCGTTGTCCGCGCCCTTAGCCGGCGGAAGAGCTGCAAGCTGCTGCAATCCGGCGACGGGGCCGCCCACCGCTTTGAGCAGCGCGATAAGCAGCGCGCCTACGCCTATTATCATCACAAGTCCCTGAATGGCCTCCGTATAAAGCACCCCGCGCAGACCGCCCCAGATCACCGAAAGTCCTACCACGGCGACCAGCGCAAAAAGCGCCGCGCTTTCTGAGATTGGAAGAACCCCCGCCACCATCACAGCTGCGCCTTTGAAGACCGCAGAGCCGTAAATGACCAAGAGAACGACGGATATAGCGCCGATGAACGTCTGTAGCACCGGTATCTGATAGGCCTTTGCAAGCAGCTCCGCGGGCGTGCGCGCGTCAAGCTTCCTCTGCCAGAGGCGCGTCGGCCAAGCAAGGTATTTGTACACGAACCACGTTCCGAACCATACGTTGCCCGCCGCCACAAGAAGCATCTGAAGCCCGAAAAGGTAACAGAGGCCGCCGAAGCCTACGAGCGCCACCGCTGAAATATAGGTGGCGACGTATGCCAGCGCCTGCACCGCGACGCCGACCTTTCCTGGAAGCAGCGCGTCGTGGCTGCGCGAGTATTTTGCTATAAGGACGAGTATAAGAGCGTAGCCTATCCAAAGCGGCGCGAAGGTGAACATTTTATACGGCCCTCCTTGCGATCATTACGACCGACCAGGCCGTACTCCAAAGAAGCGAGGCTCCCGCGCAAACTACCCAAAGATCCGTTCCAAACATATTACATTCTCCTCTCAAATTCTCTATATAAACTATAAAATTCTTTCGCGAGCATACAAAAAAGGGCCGCTGCCCCTGCGGGCGGCGGTCCTTTGAAGTGGCACTCACATGAATTACTCTATGCGGTCTGTTACTTCGCGGAAAACACCAAAAGCCCCGAGGCATCGTATGTGCGGGGATAAGCATAAGAGTAATAATAGTAATAACGTTTTTTAGATATTGCCTCTCCCATCACAAAAGCCTCCTTTTCGCGTCGAAAATCTTTACCGCTTTTCGTAAGTAAAGTGAATAATACACGAGCCGCAAAAAGATGTCAAGCTAAACTTTTGAACATCTTTCTGACGGCAGCTATCTCAGCCGTTTCATCGCTTTTGCTTCGGGTGCCGCAGCTATTCCGCCAAGCGAGGTGCATCGCAGCTCCGGCGGCAGCATCATTCCGCTTGAATAGACCGCGTCCACCGTGCCGTCGATGCCTATCGGGTTGACGTAGCCGCCCAGAATGAGGTCTGCACAGACGAAGGCCTGCGAGGCGAACGAGGCGTTGCGCGTGTGGCACGGCAGCTCAACGGTCGTCTGCACAAGGTCGCAGACCAGCCCCATCGCGTTCTGGAACATTATAGCTGCCGCGTCCGCAGCCTGCGCGGCCGTGCCACCTGCGGCGCAGGTCACAGCGGCTGCCGCCATTGCGCCCGCAGCTCCGATCTCCACCTGGCAGCCGCAGACCTCTGCGGCAAAAGTGCCGCGCTTTGCAAGCACCCATCCCGCCGCCCCCGCCGCCCACATCGCGTTAAGCACCGTTTTGCGCGGCATCTTTAAATCTTCAAGCAGCGTCACCGCCACGCCCGGGAGCACCCCGGCAGAGCCGCCCGTCGGCGCGGCGCAGACTATCCCCTGTCCGCTGTTGACCTGCATCGCAGCCATAGCGCGCGCCGCGGCCTTAGTGTGAATGCCGCCAAGCGCAAGGCGGCCGGCGGCCTCCGCCTCCATTATTTTTTTCGCGGAAGGTCGCAGCAGGAACATGCCCGGGCAGTCGTCAGAAAGCCCAAGCGCCACCGCTGCCTCCATAACTGCAAGCCGTGCGTCCATAGCCGCGTTTAATTCTTCCTTTGATTTCCCAAGGAGGCGCGACTCGTATTCAAGCGCCGCCTCCCCAAGAGAGAGCCCCGTCTCTGTGGCGTATTTCACCATCCCCGCGCCGTCCGTATATATCTCATAGCCTACCGGCGGGAAGAAGACCGCCTCCGCGCGCTTGATATCAACCACGCTCTCCTCCTTGCGCAGCTTTTCTATCAGGTCGGGCGAAAAGCGCGTGTAAGATGAAAGCAGCGTGAAGAATTTGCCGTCGGCCTGTGACGTGTGGACTTCACCCGCGCCACCTGTCACCCCTGCTTCAAGCTCCTCCTGAGACTCTATAAAGAGGTAATTCGCGCCGCCGTCGATCTCAACGGGGCAGCCGTTGAGCCGGCGCATCAAAAAAGCGCCCCCGCCCGTGGAATCGGCAACGGCGGTAAGCATCGCCCCAAAGCCCATTTCGGCGCTTATCTTTATACTGTTTGGATGACATGCCTCCGAGAAGGGCGCAACGTCAAAGAGGACGGCGACGCCAGCCTCACGGCATAATTCCTTTGCCCGCTTAAATCTATGGTCAGTTAAAGGCAATCCTAAAATACCCATAATAAGAGCTAAATCGCTGCCCTGTTCGCGGCAGCACCCGGCAATCGAGCTTCCCGGGGCAAAAGTAAAGGTTATCTGCTCCGGCAGCATCCCCGCAAAGCCTCTAAAAAGCTTGGCAATATGATACGGCCCCGCCGTGTGCGAACTGGAAGAGCCAGGCATAACAGGCCCTATCACATTGTTAAGAATACTAACGGCCATTTACAACACTCCTCTTTATAAAAATGTCTGTCCATATTTTTTAATAGAAAGCCCAGAAACAAAAAACGCTGATTGTCTGATTAGATTATCACATAGCAACTTGCAATGAAATAAAGGTTTTATAAAACGCTCAATTGTTTCAATATCTTAAAATCATCCTTTTGCTGATTGAGTGTAAATTCTGATATAATCATGCAAAGAGACCGGCAACTTATTCACTTTTTTAGACGACAAAAAGGAGGATAACGATGCAAAAGAACAAGAAAGTTCTCTTCTCTCCTGTAGGATCTACAGACCCCATAGCAAACTGCCGCGACGGAGCGTTGCTCCATATCGCGAGATTATACAGGCCGTCAAAAATCATCATTTATTTTTCTGATGAAATGCTGGCCTATGAAAACAAAGATCGGCGTTATACGGCCGCTCTTGAGCTGCTGGGCGAAAAGCTGGGGCATAGCTTTGAAATAGAAATCCAGCGCTGCCCATTTAAAAAGGACGTACACAAATTTGACCCATTTTATGAAGACCTGGAAAAGCGCCTGTTAGATATAAAAAAGGAAGACAGCGACACCGAAATACTCCTGAACGTCTCCTCCGGCACCCCTGCAATGAAGAGCGCCCTCCAGATGCTGTCGGCCCTTGGCTCAATAAGGGGGATGAAGGCGATTCAGGTTGCCACTCCTGAAGAAAAAAGTAATACATGTAAAGACGTTGCCCAAATTTTCGACTTAGAAACTGAATGGGGTTGCAACGCAGACAACGACGACGCGACATTTATAGACAGGTCGGAGCTCTCAAGCAGCCTAAATCTTACGGCGAGAATAAAAAAAGAAAGTATTTTTAAACACATTGCAGCTTTTGACTACACCGCCGCCCTTTCTATCGCGGAGGAGATGGAAGACAAGATAACACCTGACGCCATGAACCTTTTGCGAGCGGCCGCCGCTCGTCAGCAGCTCAACCTAAACGCCATCCCCTCTTATTTAAAAAATTCCCCCTTTAAAATCATCCCAGTGGAGGAGGCGGGGCTGAAAAATATTGCCGAATATCTGCTGTGGCTTGACATAAAAATAAAGCGTCAAGAATTAGCTGATTTTATCCGAGGCATCACTCCGCTCATTGCGGATCTGTTTGAATATTATATGCAGAAACATTTTAAGATCGATATGAAAAAATATTGCGAGAAACGCGGCGAATACAGCCTATGGCTTACCCACGCCAAGCTCGAAACTACAAAAGAGGGCGTAAGGATACTTGAAGCCCTTGACTGTCAATTCAACGGTTTTAAAGACGGCTACCTTTCCTCGGAAAACCTTCTTTGCGCTGTAAAGGCCTTTTGCTCAGACAAGAAGACCCTGACTCTCCTAGAAAATATAAGAAAAATAGAATCTGCCGTCAGAAATATCGCGGCTCACGAAATCATAGCCATTACGCCGGAATTGATAGAGAAAAAGATAAAAGAAAAAGGCCTCTCCGCCACCCCTAAAGATATTTTGAAAATGCTCTTTGAGGCGGCGGAACTTTGCGGCATCCCAAAAGGCAGAATAGCCGGCTCTTATAGCGATATGAACAGGCAACTAAAAGACGCGCTCATAGCATAGAAAGTCGTTAAAGCTGTTTGACCGTAGTTGTCTACAGCAGATATTATGAAGCGGAGGGTGATAAAGTGGTCGAATCTAAAAAGACGGCGGCGATAGGCGGCCTGCTCCATGATATAGGAAAGGTCGTCTACCGAGCTGAAATAGACAGCGGCACTCACAGCGCGGTCGGTTATAGGTGGCTGAAAAATATAGCCCCATTTTCCGAGGCCGGCGACATTCTGGACTGTCTGCGCTATCATCACAAAAAGGCGCTTGTAGGAGCCAAGCTTTCCCCATCTTCTCCGGCCTATATAGTTTACATCGCCGACAACATCGCAGCCGGAACCGACCGCCGCGAAGAGGCGCAGGAGGAGGGAGAGAATGCCGCGCAAGCGCCGTTTATAAAGACTCTTCCGCTAGCCTCCGTATTCAATCTGATGAACGGCGGCCGCCGCGCGTTGTCATACGAACCGCTTTCTCTTTCCCCTGCGGCAAACTATCCCACGGAAAAGGTGGCAAAGCTGACGGCTCCGCTCTACCAGCAAAAGACCAGAGCGCTGAAAGATGAATTGGAGAGCATCGGCTCCAGCAGCTCTTATATTAATTCTCTCCTATGCCAGCTTGAAAACATCCTCTCTTTTGTACCGTCGAGCACCTGCACAAAAGAGGTGGCGGATATTTCACTGTTTGACCACAGCAAAATAACGGCGGCGGTAGCCGCTTCGATATGCGCCTATTTGGATGAATCCGACAGAAAAAACTATAAAAAAGAACTGTTAGAAAACGAACGGGAATTTATGAAAGAAGAGGCATTTCTCTTCTTCTCCTGTGACTTCTCCGGCATCCAGAAATTCATCTACCAGGTAGGCTCAAAAGACGCGCTAAAGTCGCTGCGCAGCAGGTCTTTCATCCTTGAACTGCTCATGGAATATCTGATGGACGAAATATTGGAAGAATGCGGGCTCTCGCGGGCCAACCTCATATACACAGGGGGCGGGCACAGCTATCTGCTGCTGCCAAACACAAGTAAAACGCGGGACGCGCTTCAAAAGTTTGAAAGAGGCGTCAACCGTTGGCTTAGAGAGCAGTTTGACAACCTCTTATATCTAGCCTGTGCATGGAGCCCCGTCTCCGCAAACACCTTGAAAAACATACCCGCGGAAAAATCGCCGTACAGCGCCCTATACAAAACCTTAAGCCGCACGGTCGCCGAGAAGAAGCTGCGCCGGTATGACGCGCAGGAGCTGCGCGCCCTAAACAAAGCCGGGAACCAAAGCGGAGCTCGCGAATGCAGGATATGCGGAAAATCTGAAACGCTGCGTCTGGAGGAGGATATCTGCTCCTGGTGTGCGTCCTTTGCGGAAATATCCTCCGACATCCTCAAAACGGACATATTCGCAGCAGTTAGTGAGACGAAGCCGGAGCGAGGCAAATGTATAAACCTCCCCAATATCTATAACAACGAAAAGCCCAGGTACATACAGTTTAAAAGCTACGAAGAGGCACTTGCTGAAATAAAAACCGGCGGCGTCATAAGAATATACAGCAAAAACAACCCGCATACCGGCTGGAACTACAGCACCAACCTATATATGGGAGACTATGTTTACGACAAAAACCTTGACAGGCTTGCAACGGAGGCCGCCGGAATCAAAAGGATAGCCATACTGCGCGCCGACGTGGACAACCTCGGGCGCGCCTTCACCTCCGGCTTTGAGCGCGCAGGCTCCGCGTTGAGCGCAGAAGAGAAAGAACGCTACAAAACGCTTTCGCGCACCGCGGCTCTTTCCAGACAGCTTTCTATGTTCTTCAAATATCATTTAAATACGTTATTGAATGCAAAAGACGAAGGCGCTCCTTGCTTCTCGCTCTTTGGAGCCTCCCCCCACGCCAAAAAAGCGCTCATCGTTTATTCCGGCGGCGACGACGTTTTCATGGTGGGAGCATGGGACGACATAGTGGAAAGCGCGGTCGAAATACGCGACGCCTTTAAAAAATTCACAGGCGGGAGCCTTACCCTATCGGCTGGCATAGCCGTCTACCCCTATAAATTTCCAATATACCGGGGGGCGCGACTTGCTGCGGAGCTTGAAGCAAAATCAAAGCAGGCGGAAGGAAAAGATTCCATCACGCTCTTTACAGCGGACGGCAGCCACACCTATAAATGGGACGATTTTTCCGCGGGCGTTACGCCAAAACTGCGCCTGATAGGCGGGTTTCTTGACGCAGAAGATTCTGAGCGCGGCCGGGCCTTCCTATACAAACTGCTCCAACTATTGCGGGGAGCCGATAACAAAATCAACATTGCGCGATGCGCCTACCTGCTGACGCGGCTGGAGCCCAAGAGCGACGAGACAAAAAAGGAGGCCTACCGCCAGTTCTCACAAACAATTTATGAGTGGGCGACGGAGCCAAAGGCAAGAGGCGAACTGATCACCGCAATACAAATATATGTCTATCTAACAAGAGAGAGGGGAGCATAATCAATGCCTGATCATGTATGCAACAGAAACAATTCCGAGTCTCAGCAGCAACCACACACATCGGGCGCTCAGCGAACAGGCGCGCAGCAGCAGCCGTCCGCACAGCCGATTGCGGCGGAAAAACTGCCGTCCGACTATGTAGACAAGGCGGAAGAGGTGATGCTTTCCTTAATGAATTTAACAGGCGGCAGGACAAAATTTGACATCACCGTCACAAAAATCAGAAAGATGCTCACCCTTATAACAGAGATCCTAAACGATGAGCGGCTCAACAAAAACGCTGAATTGAAGCCGCAAAACGTCCAGAGACTGCAAATGGCCCGTGTACGCATAGCCTACGACGCGGGACGGGACTCCGACGTCAAAAAGTTTGTAGAAAAAGCCAAGCTGCTCAATTATATAAAAGGAATACAGAACAGGGCAGAGTTTTTAAAATTTGCCGAATATATGGAAGCGCTTGTTGCGTGGCATAGATATCTTGGCGGAGAAAACTAGAAGGAGGCTGGCAAATAATGAATGGAAAAATAAAAATAAACACCACGCTTAAAGTGCTGACAGGTCTGCATATCGGCGGAAACGACGCCTTCTCTCCCATCGGCGCGGTAAACAAACCCGTGGCGGAAGACCCGCGCACCGGCAAGCCGATAATCCCTGGAAGCAGTCTAAAAGGAAAACTGCGCACGCTGCTTGCCGCCCAGATGCAAGGCAGCCAAAAAGCCGCGGAGCCTAACAAAGACTGCGATGAAATCAAAAGGCTTTTTGGAGCGAGCGAGCCCAAGGTAATTAGGTCCAGACTGCAGTTTGCGGATTCTTTCGTTGCAAACGCAGTCGAGCTGGCGGCGGTGGGGCTGCGCGAGGTCAAGTATGAAAATTCGCTTGACCGCATTACATGCGCACCTAACCCTCGCCAAATAGAGCGCGTCATAAGCGGCGTAGAATTTTCCGTAGTCATCACCTACGACCTGCCCGAGAGCCCGCAGGAACTCGAAGAGGACATGAAAAATCTAGCGACCGCCATGCGCCTTTTACAGATAGACTACCTTGGCGGCCATGGAAGCCGCGGGAGCGGCCGCGTCAGCTTTAAAAAAATAAACTTCTCTTTAGTGGAAAGCAGCCTCAAGAACGAAGAGCTTGAGCCAATAAGAGCATTCTTCAAGGAAATAGAGGATTATGAACTGCTATCTTTATAAGCTCTCATTCCGGACGCCTCTGCACTGCGGCGCGGGAGAAAGCGCAAAATCACTGGACAGCTCCAGCGCCTCAATATGCGCGGACACGCTCTTCTCCGCGCTTTGTTCACAGGCCGCCGTAGACGGTGGGCCGGAGGCCGCATCGGAGCTGTGCGCCGCCGCGAAAGAGGGAGAGGCGCTCTTCAGCGACCTTTTTCCGTATCACGGAGAGGAGCTCTATATTCCAAAGCCGGCCATGCTCCCTGCGGCGTTCAGTGAAACGCTTGCGGCTGACAAAAAGAAAGTTATGAAAAGCCTTGAATACATCCCCATTCTGAAACTCGATGACTATGCAAGTTCAATGCGGGGCAAAGCGGCCTTCGAAATTGACGGCATATTCAAAGATTTTGCGTCGGCCGAAAGCATAGAAAAAGTTTCCTTAAAAGGGCGGGAGGAAAGCAGCCCTTACTGCGTGGCAGCCACAGTATTCAACGCGAAATGCGGCCTCTACGGGATCGTCCTGTCTGAAAATCAAGAAATACTGACAAAAATAAAGCGCCTGCTGCGCCTTTTAGGAGCTGGAGGAATAGGCGGCAAAGTAAGCTCCGGATACGGCAAATTTAAAATCCTGGGCGACGAAATAGAAATGGAAAACGTAAACGAGGCTGTTGATGCACAGACGACGGCGCTCTGGCGTATGCTGTCTGCGGAAAACGCGGCCTCCTATCTGAGCCTCACAACCTCCTTGCCGACCGACGGTGAGTTGGAGGAGGCTCTAACTGGCGCTCTCACCACCGTAAGGCGGCGCGGCGGTTTCGTAACCTCCGAAGAATACGGAGCGGCACGTAAAAAAGATACGCAATATTTTCTCGGCGCCGGCTCGCTCTTTCGCCGCAAATACAAGGGCTCTCTCTACAATGTGGCAAGCGGAGGGGCGCACCCTGTTTACCGCTACTCCAAGCCCATCTTTCTGGGGGTGGACTATCAATGAACGCGCCTAAAAACTACAAAATAACACTGACGGCCGCCTCCCCTCTCTTCATCGGCTCAGGGCAGAGCTACTACAAAAATGAATACCTTTACGACAACAGGACGCGGAAAATATCCGTCATAAATCAGGAGGCGCTGCTGGGGTGGATAGTAGCGAAAAACAAAACCCAGGCGTTTGAGAGCTTCATGCTCTCAAACAGGACAGATTGCTACCTTTCAAAGTTTTTTGACGAAATGCGCATAAGGCCGGAAAACATTCCCGGACTTATCACATACACCGTTGACGCGGGTGTGGCTATCAAGAAGAAGGGGGTGCTGATGGAAATAAAAACCTTCATAAAAAACGCAGACGGCCGCCCATACATCCCCGGAAGCTCTTTTAAAGGCGCGCTGCGAACTATCCTCCTTACAAAAATGCTCCGAGATTCGGCCGTCAATGCCCCCCTGCCGCAGATAGTGGCGGATACAAAGGCCGCCGCCAAAATAGAAGAAAAATATCTCCATACGCTGAAGCGTACAAACGACGGGGCAAACGCGCTAAACAGCGTCATGTCCGCCGTTGCCATTTCCGACAGCGCGCCGCTTGACCACACGGCGCTTTTGCTTTGCAGGAAAGTAGACCTCTCCACCGGAGGCGATGAGGGCAGGCTCAATATAGCGCGCGAATCTCTGCGCCCCGGCGCGCAGGCGGAACTCATCCTCACGCTCAAACCAGAGGCCGGTTCATTAAACGCGGAATACATCAAAAAGGCCATAGAAGAGTTTGGTCACTACTACCGCAAGACATACGTGGAAAAATTCAAAACGCCAAAAGAAGCGGCGGAAAACGACTTTACCAACTGCATATTCCTTGGCGGCGGCAGCGGATACTTCAGTAAAAATATCCTCTATCCGGGAAGAGACTTTGAAAGGGCGCTAGAAACAACAGCTTCCATCATGCACTCCCGCTACAGCAAGCACAAACATGACCAAGATCGGGACAGAGGCATATCTCCTCATACGCTGAAATATACAGAATACCAAGAGCACGAAGGCGGAAGAATCGTAAAAGGCCAAATGGGGCTCTGCCGCGTGGAGATGACGGAAATAAAGGAGCGCGCCTGAAATGATCAAAGAATACATACTCGCCCTGCGTCAGGAAAGCGGCAAAGCGCCGCTTTCCTTTGAGGACGGGTATCCTCTTTACGGAATGCTGCTTGAAATGCTAACTTCCGATGCGGCTCAAAGCCTACACGACGAAGAAAGGCCCGTTCTTTCCCAATACCTCATACCGGAAGAGAGAGGAAAAAGCGCCCTATGGAAGGTGACGCTGCTCAAAGAGCCGCAGCCGGAACTTGCGTCGCTGCTGGAAAATAGAGGGGAATTTTTGCTCAAATCAAAGGAGATGCGGCTCTGCGTCCGAGAGCGCAAAACGGTAGAAATAAAAAACATCTCCGAGCTTCTTGATATCCCCGGGACAAACCGCGACGCCTCCCGATTCTGCCTTCGTTTTTTATCCCCGTCGTCATACAGAAGCGCCGGAGAATATCAAATCTTTCCCACGGTAAGACATATAATTCACAGTGCGGCTCTTTCGTGGAACTATATTTTTGAGGACAATTCAATGGACGACGAAGACGCAATGTCAATGCTGGAGGCTGGCGTTAAAATAACAAGCTATAATTTGAAAAGTTATTACTACCCTCTAAAAGGCAACAAGATCCCGGCCTTCCTTGGGACGGTCACGCTCAATGCGCGTCTCTCCGCTCCGATGCTTCAGCTTCTAAGGGCCTTTCTTTCACTTGGGACGCTCCGCGGCGTGGGAATAAAGACGACGCTGGGAATGGGCGGCTTGAGCGTAAAAGAATCTTCAAAATGATATAATAAACAGGCGCAAAATTTTGCTGCGAGGTTCGCGATGTACGCACTGCAAGAGAAAATCGCGCTTTTCCATTTAAGACGACGCTTTTGGACCATGAAAAATGGAAGTTCGCGGAAAGCAAGGTAAAAACGCAGGCTATTTCTGTAAATAAATAAGATAATATTTCAACTCACCCCCGCGAGGGGACGAAAACCATGGCGTATCCCAGCGGTGATGTCTCATCCTGCATTTCAACTCACCCCCGCGAGGGGACGAAAACTGTTACACACACGATGATTTTCTTTCGCAAACCGATTTCAACTCACCCCCGCGAGGGGACGAAAACGCTTTATGAGCCCCAACGAGGCCCGTGCGTTGGAGATTTCAACTCACCCCCGCGAGGGGACGAAAACTAGTCCGACTTTTGCCACACGCCAGCAACGCACAATTTCAACTCACCCCCGCGAGGGGACGAAAACCTCCTCGCTGGTATGTTAGTTTTGCGACAAACAAGATTTCAACTCACCCCCGCGAGGGGACGAAAACCTGCGCGCCGTGCAAGGTGCGCGTCGCAACAAAATTTCAACTCACCCCCGCGAGGGGACGAAAACTCCATGAGGCAAAGGCGAAAGAGGACGCCGCAAAATTTCACCTCACCCCCGCGAGGGGACGAAAACGTTACAAGGCGGTTTGTCGCTAAATATGGTTTTATTTCACCTCACCCCCGCGAGGGGACGAAAACCACCCCGTTGAAAACAGCGCTCCCGGCCGTAAGATTTCAACTCACCCCCGCGAGGGGACGAAAACTTTTGCGGATATATCTATATTTATCAAATGTTGGATTTCAACTCACCCCCGCGAGGGGACAAGAAAAATCCGCGCTTTGGCCTTTAACGGCGAAAGCGCGGACGAGAGATTTTTATAGGCAGTCTTTGCGGTATCGGGTGGGGTTTTAATTCCCCCTCCTATTCACCAGCCAAATGCCGCTCATTATCAGGGCGGCTCCCAGCGCGAGCCAGGGGGTGTAGCGTTCTCCTATCAGCAGGTAGGAGATTATCATGCCGGCCACGGGCTGGAGGAACTGGAAGACTATCAGGCGGGCTACTGGCATTGCCGACAGCGCTCTGTACCACAGCAGGTAGGCGAAGCCGGAGGAGAGGGCGCCAAGGAACATGAGCGAGGCCCATGTCTGCCAGGATATGTGCGCTGTGACGGAAAAGTCCGTGCCTGCCGCGAATGTGGTGACGGCGGCGTAGAGCAGAGCGAAGTTCATCTCCCAGAAGATGGCGAAGGCGGGCGTTATTTCGGCGCGCAGGTATTTGCGCGAGAGCACTAAAAAGACGGCCCAGTTGAGCACGGAAAAGAGCATCACGTAGTCGCCGATCGTGCCAAAGGAGCCGGTCTCCGCCGTTTCCTTCACCGTTCCCATGGCAAGCACCAAGAGCACTCCGGCTGTTGATATGACGATTCCGGCAGCTCCGGTGAGCGAGAGTTTTTCCTTTAAGAAGAGCCAGCCAAGCAGCGCCACCATCGCGGGGGAGGCTACCATCATCCAGTTTGAGTTGCCCGCGCCCGCCGTCTGCATCCCGAAGGCCTGTATGCCCTGATGGAAGAATATGCCCTGAAAGCCTATGAAGGCGAGCACCATAAATTCATATTTTGTGGGCAGGCGCAGACTGCCTTCGTACCAGCAGCCGACGGCGAGCACCGGCACTGCGAATACGAAGCGCAAAAATAGGATGAGGGAGGGAGAGGCCTCGGCCAGCGCGTATTTCGTGGCGGCGAAGCTGCCGCCCCATATTATGACGGCGCACAATATACTTGCGTAATCAAAAGCGCAGCACGCGCGCGCAGATGCCGCCGTATTTTCCTGAAGTTTTTGACGCATTGAAAAGCCCCGTTCCTCTGTCATTTTTCAATTTTCTAAAAAGCTGTCTATATATCTTGCCACAAACGCAGGCGGCGCGCAACGCGCCGATGTCGAAGCGACAGCCTGCCGCGCCGCAAAGAGAGGCCGCCGCAAAAGGCCTTTCCGTCAGGCGCTGGCTGCTCCAAGACCCGCCGTAAGTGCGATGGCTGTAGTGCCTGCCCAATAGAAGCCGTTTTTGCCGGCGGCGCAGGCAAGAGCGGGCTATCTCAAGGAGGCGGGGTCTGCGCCGTCGGCGCAATGACGGAAACAGATTGTGCGCGGGTTTTTTCAAAACGGGCAAGTTCGTCCGGCCTGTTTATGTTTAAAAAGGAGCGGCGGAAGTTTTGGCAGGCGGCGTAAAGCGCCTCTTCGCTCACCTTTTTGAGCGCCGCTTCAGCGTAGAAACATTTTATCTTTTTATCGCCACAATGCAGCCCGGCCTCCGCAAGCGGCAGGCATGACCTGTGATAAAAGGCGTGCAGTGGCTCTATGTAGCCGTTTACTTCGGCCGCTACGACCTGACTTCCGGGCGTGCGGTTTGCCGCCATGACCGCCACAGCCGCCGGTTCAATGGCCGGCATGTCGCAGCCGCAGAGAAAGCCCCATTCGCCGCGCATCTCAGAAAGCCCGCGGCAGAGGCCCTCAAGCGGGCCTCTGCCGGCTGCCCTGTCCTCTACCACGCGAAAATCAAATTTTGCAGAGAGCGCGGAAAGCACCTCCGCCGCAAGCTCCGCCTCGCCGGGCGCGGCAAGCAGCAGCGTTTCGGAAAATAGCGAAGCGGTGCGTTCCAGCACAAGCTCCGCAAGGTATAGGCCGCCCGTCTTCAAAAAGAGTTTGTTTCGGCCGCCCATTCTGCTTCCCGCGCCTCCTGCAAGCAAAAGCAGCGAGGCGTCGGCGAATCTTCCGGTCATTTTCCCTTTCTCAGTTTCACGCTGTTGACCTTAAAGGCCGGAGTCTCTGAGGTTGGGTCAAGCGCCGCCGCCGTTATCTGGTTGGTCGGCGACTCCGCGAAGTGGAACGGTATGAATACCATGCCCTCCGGCACTTTGCGCGTCACGGAGGCGCGCCCAGTGACTGCGCCGCGCCTTGACTCCGCTGTGATGAAGTCGCCCTCTTCTGCGCCCAGCTCTGCCGCGTCCGCCGGGTTTATCTCTATATAGAGTTCGTTTTGCTTAAGCGCCGCCGCGCTTCGGCGCGTCATCGAGCCTGAATGATAATGGAAGAGCGTGCGTCCGGTGGAGGCAATGAAAGGATATTCCGCATCGGGCCATTCGTGCGGGCGCTCCCATTCGCAGGGCAGAAACAGAGTTTTCCCGCCGGGACGGGCGAACCTCTCCGTGTGCAGTATCGGCGTGCCCGGGTGGGATTCATCGGGGCACGGCCACTGTATAAAGCCCTTTTCAAGCCGCGCGTAGTTCATTCCAGCGTAGGCGGGGACGAACCGTCTTATCTCCTCAAAGATTTCCTCGGGGCTTTCGTATTTCCAGTCGTATCCAAGCCGGCGCGCCAGCTCTACGAAGGTGCGCCAGTCGTCGCGCGCCTCGCCGGGCGCGTCGCAGGCCTTTCTCAGAAGCTGCGCCGCGCGTATCGTGTTGGTGCAGGTGCCGCGTTTTTCTGGCCAGCAGGCGGCGGGCAGCACAACGTCCGCAAGGGCCGCCGTCTCCGTCAGGAAGATGTCCTGCACTACGAGGAAGTCAAGCGCGGCAAGCGCCGCCTCCGTGTGTTTTGCGTCCGCGTCCGTCACTGCCGGGTTTTCCCCCATGATGAAGAGCGCGCGCAGTTCGCCGTGCGCCGCCGCCTCCATCATCGGAGCTACGGAAAGCCCCTGTTTCTGCGGCAGCTCGCAGCCCCACACCTCGCGCACCTTCTGCGCGCCCTCGGGAGATGAGGCTTTGATGTATCCGGGCAGTGTCAGCGGCAGGCATCCCATGTCGCAGGCGCCCTGCACGTTGCCCTGGCCGCGCAGCGGGTTCACTCCCGTGCCGGGGCGTCCCAGATTGCCGCAGAGCATGGCAAGGTCGCAGAGGCACCTTACGTTGTTTGTGCCGCTTGTGTGCTGCGTTATGCCCATCGTGTAGAAGATGGCGGCGTTCGGCGCTTTTCCGTAGGCGCGCGCCGCGTTCCGTATCGTCTCCGCGGGCACGCCCGTTATCTCAGCGGCGGCCTCAGGCGTGTATTTTGCCGTCACAGCTTGAAGCGCCTCAAAGCCCTCCGAGCGTTCTGCTATAAATTTTTCGTCTAAAAGCCCCTCTTCAATAATGACGTTCATCATCGCGTTAAGCAGCGCCGTATCCGTGCCGCAGCGCTGGTGCACCGCCACCGTGGCTATCGTGGCAAGTTCGATGTTCCGCGGGTCGCAGACGATGAGCGCCGCGCCCTGGCGCACGCGCTCCTTTATCATCGCCCCGATGACGGGGTGCGTCTCCGTCGTGTTTGACCCAATGACCATGATGGCGTCGGCAGATTTTATAGATTCAAAGTCGTTTGTCATAGCTCCGCTTCCGAAGGCCTCACCGAGGCCCGCAACAGTGGCGGAGTGTCAGAGGTGCGCGCAGTGGTCGACGTTGTTGGTGCCCATCACCTCGCGCGCGAAACGCTGCATCAGATAGTTGTCCTCGTTGGTGCAGCGCGCCGAGGCGAAAAAGCCAACGCTCCCTCTGTTGCGCGCAAGGCCGCGCGCCGTGAGGTCAAGCGCCTCGTCCCACGAAGCCTCGCGAAAGAGGCCGTTTTCTTTGACGAGCGGCGTGGTCAGGCGTTCTGTGGAATTTACGAAGCCCCAGGCATAGCGCCCCTTTACGCAGCTTCGCCCCTTGTTTACAGAATCAAAGTTGGCGTGGTCGGTAGTGACGTTCGCAAGGCGTCCCGTTTTCTTGTTCACCTCGGCTATCAGCTCGCAGCCGACGCCGCAGTATGGGCATACCGTGCGCACGCGTTCCAGCTCCCACGAGCGGCCGCCGCACATTGCGGGCTTGTCCGCAAGCGCCCCGACGGGGCAAATCGCCACGCACTGGCCGCAGAACTTGCAGTCAGACTCCTCCAGACCGAAGTCCCCCGGCCCCTGTACCGAGGTGCCGATGCCGCGCCCCAGAAAATCTATCGAGCGGTACTGCGCGCCCCTGTCGCAGACGCGGATGCAGCGCCCGCACAGCACGCACTTGTCAGTGTCGCGTATGAAAAACGGATTTTCGTCTTCTATATTATGCACGCGCGCCGCGGGATGTTCCGCAAAGCCGGAGCTTTCCACGCCTAGCTCGTAGGCTGCGTCCTGCAAAGCGCAGCGCCCGTTTGACGTGCACGAAAAACATTCAAGCGGATGGCGCAGCAGCATAAGCTCCACGACGCCGCGCCTCGTTTCGACGGCCTTTTCGCTCTCCGACCGGATGACCATGCCTTCCGTTATCGGCGTAGAACAGGCCGCCATCAGCTTCGGCGAATTTTCGACCTCCACGAGGCAGATGCGGCACGCGCCGGAGACCTCAAGCGCCGGGTGGTCGCACAGCGACGGTATATAAATGCCGGCGGCGCGGGCCGCCGTAAGGATCGTCATTCCCTCTGTAAACTCGACGCTCTTGCCATTTATGACAGCCTTTCCCATGTTATTCATTCTCCCCCAATTACAAAACAATTTATTTCTCCCCACCGCCTAATTATATAAGAAAATAACCTTAAATGAAGCGCCCGCTCCTTTTGTTTTACAAATTCATCGGTAAAAACGCGCGCCCCTATTGCATTATTTGCCGAATGAAAGATAATAGGAGCGTTGTGAATGTCCGATAGTAACGGGAATATACCAATAATTAAAATCATTTGGAACGATGTTTGCCAGATTCTTGATGAGTTTTGTACATTCTACAGTAAAAAATGAAATTCTTATTGCAGTTACCTGTGATGAGGGGATATAATAGTTATGCTTTGTGTACTTTTTCGCAAGTGCTCTCTATCGCGCGCATAAGCGCGGTAGATATAAGCTCCAAAAGAGTTTTGGACTTGCGAATTTATATGTAACTTTGTGGTTACATCTGCGCCCTTTCAGGCGGGAGGGTCTGAAAGGGAGATAATTAAGGAGGGTGCGTTTTATGGTGGAGAAAGCGTCGGAAAAGCAGTGGGAGCAGCTTGCAGAGCTCCTAGGCAAATACCGCGGCACTAAGGGCAGCGTCATTCCCGTGCTTCAGCAGGCTCAGGAAATCTTCGGCTATCTGCCGAAAGAGGTCCTGATTGAGATCAGCAAAGAACTGAGTGTCCCCATCAGCCAGATATTTGGCGTGGTGACCTTCTACGCACAGTTCCATCTTGAACCGCGCGGAGAAAACATCATCAGGTCGTGCCAGGGCACAGCCTGCCATGTCCGCGGAGCCAAGAAGGTGCTTGAGGCCATTCGCAACAAGATAGGCCTCAAAGAAGAAGAAACAACGACCCCGGATCTCAAGTTCACGCTTGAAACAGTCGCCTGCATAGGCGCCTGCGGCCTTGCGCCGTGCATCGTCGTGAATGACGAGACGCACGGAAGGCTTACGCCGGAATCCGTCAATGTGATTCTGGGCAAGTACGCTTAAGATAAGGGAGGAACACTAAATGGCAATCAAGAGTCTTGAAGATCTTCGCAAAATAAAAGATGAAGCAAAGAAACATACAGAGGCCAGGAAGCTCAACGAAAGACAGATAATCATCGGCATGGGCACCTGCGGCATAGCGGCCGGAGCCCGTCAAATTATGACCGCCGTTCTCGAAGAGCTTGCAAAGCGCAACATCCATGACGTGGCCGTGCTCCAGACCGGCTGCATCGGTATGTGCCAGAAAGAGCCTCTTCTCGACATAGTGCGCCCTGGAGAAGACAGAGTCACCTACGGCCCCGTGAGCCCCACGGACGTGCCGCGCATCATAGCTGACCATCTCGTCAACGGGCAAGTGGTGGAAGATCTGGTAGTAGCTAAGATCCCCGCCAAAGAAGCATAGGTCGAAGGGAGGAATTCTAATGGCTCTCGTAAGAGCTCACGTACTGGTCTGCACCGGCACAGGATGCGTTTCTTCGGGCTCAAAAAAAGTTATCGCCAAACTCGAAGAAGAACTCAAGGCAAAAGGCCTTGATAAAGAAGTAAAAATAGTAGAAACCGGATGCCAGGGATTCTGCGAGCAGGGTCCGCTGGTAATCATTTATCCTGAAGGCACCTTCTACACGCACGTTCAGGAGTCCGACATTCCCGAAATAGTCGACGAACATCTCATAAAGGGCCGCGTAGTTGGCCGTCTCCTCTTCAAGGAGCCGCTCACCGCAAAGAGCGTGCCCGATTATGCCGACATCGCCTTCTACAAAAAGCAGCACCGTCTCGTCCTCAAAAACTGCGGACACATCAACCCCGACTCGCTTGACGAATACATCGGCGCGGACGGCTACGAAGGCCTCGCAAAGGTGCTCCTCACAATGACGCCCGAGCAGGTCGTCGAAGAGATGAAAAAGACCGGCCTTCGCGGCCGCGGCGGCGGCGGCTTCCCCACAGGCATGAAATGGGGCTTCTGCCAGAAATCACCGGGCCCGAAGAAATACATCATCTGCAACGCTGACGAGGGCGACCCCGGCGCGTTCATGGACCGCTCGCTGCTTGAAGGCGACCCGCACGCCATCCTGGAAGGCATGATAATCGGCGCCTACGCCATCGGAGCCGACGAAGGATACATCTACTGCCGCGCTGAATACCCGCTTGCCATCAAGCGTCTGAAGCAGGCGATCGCCCAGGCCGAAGAGGCCGGGCTTCTTGGCCAGAACATCTTAGGCACAGACTTCAGCTGCACCCTCCACATCAAAGAGGGAGCGGGAGCCTTTGTCTGCGGCGAAGAAACGGCCCTCATGCAGTCCATCGAGGGCAACCGCGGCATGCCGCGTCCGCGTCCTCCGTTCCCCGCTGTAAAGGGACTCTGGGGCAAGCCTTCAAACATCAACAACGTTGAAACATTCGCGAACATCCCCTACATCTTCCGCGTCGGCGCCGAAGAATACGCAAAGCTCGGCACCGAAAAGTCAAAGGGCACAAAGGTCTTCGCGCTTACCGGAAAGATAAACAACACCGGACTTGCCGAAGTGCCGATGGGCATCTCGATGCGCGAGATCATCTTTGAAATAGGCGGCGGCATCCTGAACGGCAAGAAATTCAAAGCCGTGCAGATAGGCGGCCCCTCCGGCGGATGTATGCCGGAAGAACTGCTCGACACCCCCGTCGACTACGACTCGCTCATCGCGGCGGGCGCAATGATGGGCTCCGGCGGCCTCGTCGTAATGGACGAAGACACCTGCATGGTAGACGTCGCGAAATTCTTCCTCACCTTCACACAGTCCGAATCCTGCGGCAAATGCACGCCATGCCGCGAGGGAACGAAGCGCATGCTTGAGATCCTCACCAAGATAACGGACGGCAAGGGCGAAGAAGGCGACATCGAAAAGCTGGAAAAACTGGCCTCATCCATCAAAGCCGGCGCGCTCTGCGCACTCGGCCAGACGGCTCCGAACCCGGTCCTTTCCACGCTTCGCTACTTCAGAGACGAATACGAAGCGCACATCAAAGACAAGAAGTGCCCAGCGGGACAGTGCCAGCATCTTCTCAGCTACAAGATCACCGAAGCCTGCAAAGGCTGCGGCATCTGCGCCAAGAATTGCCCTGTCAACGCGATCACCGGCGAACCGAAGAAGCAGTACGTCATCGACCAGGCAAAGTGCATCAAGTGCGGCGTATGCTTCACCAAATGCCCGTTCAAGGCGATTGTGCGCGGCTAATTTCGGCTAATGGAAGGGGAGTAAAAATAATATGGAACTTGTTAAGGTTACTATAGACGGCAAAACAGTAGAGGTGCCATCCGATTTTACCGTGATCGAAGCCGCTGCCAAAGCCGGAATCCGCATTCCTCAGCTCTGCTACCACCCAGAGCTGGCTAAAGAGGGCGCGTGCCGCGTCTGCATCGTTGAAATAGAAAAGGCGCGCGGACTTGGCGCAGCCTGCGTCTATCCCGTGGCGGACGGCATGATCGTTCACACCAACACGCCCAAAGTGCGCGAGACGCGCAAAACGGTAATGGAGCTGCTCCTTGCGAACCACCCGCAGGACTGCCTCTTCTGCCAGAAGAACAACGACTGCGAGCTGCAGCGTACGGCGGCCGACCTCGGCATTCGCGAAGTCCCCTATGCAGGCGACAAACGCTCAGCCACAAAAGACGAGAGCAATCCCAGCCTCGTGCGCGACCCCAATAAGTGCATCCTCTGCGGACGCTGCATCAGAGCGTGCCACGAACGCCAGGGCCTCGACGTTTACGCCTTTGTCAACCGCGGCTTCAAAACGATAGTCGAACCCGCCTTCGGACGCGGCCTCGACGGCGTCGCCTGCACCTACTGCGGACAGTGCGCCGCGGTCTGCCCGACAGCCGCCATCTGCGAGCGCGACGACACCGAAAAAGTATTCGCCGCCATCGCCGACCCGAAAAAATACACCGTCGTACAGACGGCTCCCGCCACACGCGTCGCCCTGGGCGAAGCGCTCGGCCTCGAACCCGGACAGGTCGTCACCGGCAAAATGGTGGCAGCCCTTCGCAGGCTCGGCTTTGACAAAGTATTCGACACCGACTTCAGCGCCGACCTTACGATAATGGAAGAGGGACACGAGTTCCTCGACCGCGTCCTCCACGGCGGATGCCTGCCCATGATCACCTCCTGCTCGCCGGGCTGGATCAACTTCATCGAGATCAAATATCCCGACCTCCTCCCGCACCTCTCAACGGCCAAATCGCCGCAGGGAATGTTCGGCGCGGTAGCGAAAACCTATTTCGCAGAGACCCAGGGACTTAAGCCGGAAGATGTTTACAGCGTATCCATCATGCCATGCACAGCCAAAAAGGCCGAATGTGTGCGCCCGCAGCTTCAGAGCAACCCCGGCATCCCCGACGTCGACACAGTTCTTACAACGCGTGAACTTGGCCGCATGATCAAGAACGCGGGCATCGACTTCGAGAACCTTCCCGAAGAAGAATACGACAACCCGCTTGGCTCGTCCACGGGAGCTGCCGCTATCTTCGGAGTGACCGGCGGCGTCATGGAAGCGGCGCTTCGCACAGTCTACGCCGTGCTCAACGACGGCAAAGACATCCCCGGGATCATCTTTGAACCCGTCCGCGGCATGGAAGGCATCAAAGAGGCCTCCGTCGACGTTCCCATCAACGGCGAGACCGTCACAGTGAAAATAGCGGTCGCCCATACGCTGAAAAACGCAAAGACCCTCATGGACAAAGTTCGCGCGGGCGAAGCCGACTATCACTTCATCGAAGTCATGGCCTGCCCCGGCGGATGCATCGGCGGCGGCGGACAGCCCCAGCCCGTCAACGCGGAAATCCGCGCCGCGCGCACAAAGGCTCTCTACAGCGTCGACGAAGCGAAGGAACTGCGCCAGTCGCACAAGAACCCCGACATCGTCGCGCTATACGAAAAATGGCTCGGCAAACCTCTCGGCGAGAAGTCACACCACCTTCTCCACACGCATTATGGAGCACAGCCCAGAGAGTTTTAGCTTACAAAAAATATGATAGACGCAAACGGGAGGCCTCAAGGCCTCCCGTTTGCGTCTGCGCGGCGCCGCTGCCTTCATGTGAATTTTGCTGCTTTTGGCACTGCCATTTTTTTGTTGCCGCACATATTTTGTTGCGGCCTATTAGTTTTTTAGGTATGCTTAGCTTCAGTTTGCACATCAGATAAGAAAGAGGTTTTATAATGAGGCGATATCAAAAGTATTTGCTCCACCTATCTTTGCTGCTGATCGTAGCTTTTATAGCCTTTGCGGGATACAGGTCGGCGCCGTTTGCGACCGCAGACGACAAGGACCCCACCCCCCAGGAGCAGGCAGAGACGATCCGGGGTCTGCCCTTCGGCCCTCTTAATACGATGGAACCGAGCGTATATCAGGCGGGGGCGGATGCCGCCAAAAACAGCTTCCTCTCCGTGGCGAAGAAGAATCAAATGGTTATAGGCTATGCGAAGATGGGCGGCATCACCCCCACGCACTTTTCTTTTCGCGCGCTGCCCAAGAGCGGCGAAAATTCCGCCACGATAGAGGCGCTTAGGCCGGTGCAAAGAGGCCCCGAACAAACTATCATGGAATATAAGATGCCAGAGGCACAGCTGCGCGCTGGCGTCTCCGGCGTGCGCCCTGTGACGGTAGAGGTCTCCCCTCTCAACGAAATGGAGCCATCCAGCGTCACAGTCCCGTCGGCCGTCATGGCGGAGGTGCTGCTTGGTTGGGGTGGCAACTGTACATTAAATTACAGCTACGTGGACGAAGATAAAGTGACTATAAGCAAGATGCTGGCACTTGATGTCCCCACTTCCTACATTGTTTACCACCCCAAAGGAGGAGCGGATAGCAATATATTCACAGGCTCTTGTCTTGACGCTCTGATGAGGGATGTGAACAATGACGGCTACAGTGACCTCTTTGTCCTTCGTCCTTGTGTGCAGCCCAATATGTACAACATAACGATCAATGTGGATATGTTCGACGGGAAAAACCTTTTCGACTGTGCGGCCTCCGACGCAAAGCCAACGCCACAGAGTACCATGGTTGTGGCCAGTATCGACCCTTATCAGGCAAACGACGCCTATATGCCGATGCAGGCGCGGTTTGCGGCGGCAGATCTTGACAAAGACGGCACCTCGCTTGAGATCCCTATAGTCTACTCCAGCAGCGACGCCCTCTGGCTGACAATGGTGAGGTGCAGCGGAGGCGCCCTTAAACTCAACGGCGAAAGCGACCCGTACCATAAGATAGCCGATAGTTCTAACAAAAGCGAGCGTACTACCGAAGGGGCCGATATCACGGTAGGCGACTTTGACGGCGACGGCAGGTCCGAGATTGTCGTCGTGCGCGGTGAATATAATGGTACAAATAAACACGACCCCGATGAGAAAAACAGAAACAACCTGAGCTTTTATTTCTACAGGCTGAACGGCAATACGATAGAATTGATGTTCAACTTCTGGGATGAGGCCTCTAATCTTTGGCGCAGCAACGACCTTACCTCCGTCATTCGCGCGGAGGCCGGCGATTTCGACGGCAACGGCAGAGACGAGCTTGTCTATTCTCATCCCGGGTGGTCTGGCAAACAAGGCGGTGTTTTATATGTGAGCCTCAAGGAATGGGACAAAAAATTGGAAGGTCCCGGGAGCAAGACCTTGAACCTGAACACTAATTCAGCCTATGGCTGGGTATTATCTGAAAATAGCGGCCACCACGACCTTGCGCTTGGCAACTACAAATGCACGCAGAATAATGTGAAACAGATAGGCATTGCGCAGATGGGCGGTAATGGCATAGACTATGCCGTCATGGACTACGTCAACGGAGCGTTCAGCACGGAGGCGGGTTTCAAAACCGAACTCGGCAACCCGGCCGTCCCTGTCAGCGTAACGGCCGTCGACCTTGACCACGAAACGATGATCCTGGGCGAGCCTACGGTGGTGACCATTAACGACCACCTACAGATGCTGGTCGAACTGCAGGCCCCTCCAAAACACTTTGACATCATCGACGGCCAAACGATCGACGTGCTCTCGCAGAGGGCAAAGAAGGTGGATGGCAACCTGGGAAGTGTCTATAGTACGGCCGTATATGTGAAGGACACTGAAGGGACGGTCTCAAGCAACACGCAGGCGGAGACTCTATCCTGGAGCGTGGGCGCAAAGATTGACGGCGGCGGCGCTTTTCCAACGCCCCCCGAAAACGGATACGGTAAAGTGCGCAAGTGGCTGCAGAGTGGCGGCGCCTCCGCAAATGCGGGCGGAAGCATAGCCTCTACTGAGGCGCAATCAAATACGAAGGACATCGCCTATCAAACAAGCATGTCCATGTCTATCCTCACCACGGACGTGGACTGCATCGTCTATAAACCCGACGTCATGACAATTTATCGCTACCCCGTCATTTACCCCGTCGAAGGCAAGGGGCGGAATGAGACAAGGGTAGTGAGCGGGGAGGAATACGGCCTAAGCGTAGACGTCACCGAGAAGCCGAGCGACCTGGTTTTGCAGATATGCGTCCCCGATGACTCCAAAGACCCGAAAACCGGAATTGGAGGCGAAATCGACTGGTATCAGCCGGTGCATCAGAACTACAACCTCTTCTCATATCCAAGAAGCATCAAGGAGCTTCCAAAATATCCGACGCGTCAGACCGCCGCTCCTGGAGCGATAGTAACGATAGGAGGAGACAAGTACCCCGACGTCGACTCTGAAACAGATATAATGCACAACGAAACCAATAGCGACGTGGCGAGCGTTACGAATAAATTTGGCGCCGAAGGCGGAATAGGGGCTAAAATGGGCAACGTCAATAAATATACGGGAAAGGGCGCGCTCAACACCATGGTGTCGTTTGGCATCGATGGAGGGCGGAGCAATACCTCCGTCTCGCAGTCAAACTTCTCCCAGTGCAGCAAGTTTGTTACTCACTGTGCGCCGAGCAGCTATCAGAACGTATACCTAGGTCAAGAATTGAATGACATGCGCTTTGACCTGAATACGGGGACACTGATAGATGAGACGGGCGCCCTGTTACAGTGCAACCTTATTGATAAGCTCGCGGATAGATATGTGGGGATATGGGATCCCGTAGACGGTCCATACTCGAAGAAGGCCGACCCGGCGCTCAATCTGCCGAAGCGTCTGGATACCAGTGCATGGGAGTATAAAAAAGATCCGGTATCATCCGACTGGAGCACGGAGGAGACGCGCACGCTTCGCGGGCTTTCGATATGTGATAATTACTCGGATGTCTCCGAGTATATCACCTACGAGGATGTAAATCGCAGAGCCGTCGCCGTTGGAGAAAAATATAAGATCAAGGTGAGGGTGTACAACTACAGCTTCAAAGGTATCAAGGACGTAAAGGCTGAGCTCTACTGGACGCCCGGCTATACCGCAGACGAGCTGACGCCCGAAAGAAAAGTGGCAGAGACAACCCCCTTTGAGCTTGACGGTTGGGACAAAGCCAGCAAGCTCTTCAAGGAGATCGAGTTTACGTGGGACACTGCTCCCGACATCGCTGACATGCAAAACAACACGGATGGTGTGAAGACCGGTTATCTGCACGTGAAGCTCGTAGCTCCGGCAGGTTCTCAGATACACGACGATAACGACTGGGGATATGTCGCGTGCGCCCTCTTTGACCCAGCCAAATATTTCAGTAAGAAATCAACCAGCCTGTCGGCCAAACCAGGCGAACGCGGAGCTGGCGCCCCGCTCAAAGCGGAGCTGGTCAAAGGCTCGGCGAAGCTGGTGACGGAGGGCGACAAGCATTTTGTCGAGGCGGAGGTGGCTATTTCAGGAAACATCGCTCTGCCCGACGCCAAGGTCCTTGTGATAAGCAAACAGAAAGACGGAAGCGAGCGGCTTCTGCGGGGGCGTTCATTCGGAGCGCTGCTGCCCGGTGAGAAGAGGATAACGAAGATAAGGGTGCCGATCGATCGCCAATACGCCGAAAATAGCACCGGCGTCTATGTCCAGGTGATCTCTCCGTTCCTTGCGCTCCCCGTCAAAAGTCCCGTAACGCCAAGTTCAAGCGGCGGCTGCGACGCGGGCCTGGGATTCCTTGCGCTGGGCGCGCTACTGCCCTTCGCTCTGAAGAAAAAAAGATAAATCAAGAGGCCGTGTAAAAAGCGCGGCAAAGGTGACAAAAAGGGTGACAAAAGCGCCGCGGCGGGGGGTCGGACAACCCCCCGCCGCGGCGCTTTGCCGATGCCCTTGCGGACCGTCTGTCATTGCTTCTATTTTTCTTTTATTTTGACAAACCGTTCGATATACCTTTCGATGACGTAGTTCATGTATGAGTTGAGGAATGAAAAGGCGGCGAAGGGCCTGTCATTTTTTATGATGTAGGTGATTTCTCCCTGCTTTGATATGAGGTCGATGTTTTTAAAGGGGAAATCCCTTTTTGAGATGCAGTGATAATTGCCATGCTCTTTTGCGAGCTGCTGGATGGCCTCCACATGCTGGCGGTATTCTTCGGGCGTGTAATAGCTCTCCTCGTCGCCAGCCAGCCAATGGCGGCAAAGGCGGAGCTTTCCGCTTTTGATCTCCTCTTCCGTATATTTGGGGTATACCTCTGTCACCTCCACCTCTGCAAGCGAGCGCATGAAGGCGGCTCTTCTGTCTCTGTAATAATTTGTCAGCGCGGCGCGTTCTTTGGCGCACGCCGCGTGCCTTTCAAATATTTTTTTCGCAAGATGCTCCGGCATCGACTCAAGAGAAAGCGCCGGCATCACTTTGATTATATCGCCGCTTTGCCTGATTCGTTTGTCGACGTCTTTGTATAATTTTTTGATGTCGTCCCTGGTGTATATCTCCATGAGCGGCTTTGAGAATGCAAACAGGCCGTCGAACTGTCTTTTTATGTAGGAGGCTTTGAGCGGATCCTCAGAGAAAAAGGCCGCCGTCTCTGATTCATTTTCCTTCAGGCAGGAGAACTGGAGCGAGCACAGCCCGTCCACCGTCCCCATGTGTTCGCTGAATATCGACCTGTGTGGCTGCGTCAGGTAATAGGGGGATATGCGCCCCGTGATATAGAGCGGCATCCACATCTCTACGACGCGGAACATCTCTTCTATTTCAAGCCCGAGATGGTGTATCACCTTTATCTTATGTCCCTTTGCCGCGATGTCGAGCATGATGGAGCTCCACTCGCGGCAGAAGGCGGCGTCTCTTGCGAACCAACTGAAGTCGGCGGCATAGACGCATAGCTCGGCGGGTCTGTCGCATTTCATGACGGCTGACGCGAATTTTGCGAAGGCGGCCCTTATCCCGCTTTGCCCAAAATACATCTCTTCCGACAGGCTGACTCTCTCCGCCGGCGGCCCGGCGGCTTCGGCGTCCAGGTATGTCTCGTTTTCCGTTGTTTCTTCGATAGTTTCTATCTGGCTGAAAAAAAGCTGTGTCGAATCGAGGCGCGCTTTGCTGCCGCTGAAAAACCATTCAAAAAGCTTGGCCGCCACGGACTCTTCGTCGGCGCTTTCTTCTTTTTTTATGCCAGCCACTTCTGCCAGCGCCGCCGGTATGCCCTGGGAGCGGCAGAGAAAGGCAAAGTAGCGGCATGACTCTTTAATGGTCGGCTCCATTGCGTTTGTGTTTCTCTTACAGCGGCGGTAACGCGATATGGATGAGGAGTCGACATTGATGTAGCGCGCAAGCGATGAATTTGAGGCGCCCAGCACCTCCATAATGTAGTCCAATTTTTGGGATATCAGCTCCGACTCCGCCTGTTTTATTTTTTTGTCGCCGCCCTTTTTCCTTGCCCCTGCAACGGCGCGCTCTTTTTTTAGGCCGGAATCATCGGCGTTGAGCCATCTTAGGAGCGCTGCGGTCAGGTTCTCGCTTTTGAAGGCGACGCATAGCTCTCTTATGGAGTCTTTTGCCTCCCGGGCCTCCGTCAGGCTTGCTATGCCGTTTGCCATGCGCCTTATGCTTGAACTAAAACGCGACGGTACATAGCCTGCGCGTGAGCAGCGGCTGACGCAGGAGGCGTCCAGCCCTGAGGCTTTTGCTATCTCGGAGTTTGTTACGTTGAGTAATTGCTTTATCGCAGAAAGCTTTTCATAAAAGAGCATGTTGATCATTCCCCCTCGCAGCTATTATGTTTCTTTTGCCTTTTTTAAGCAATATTTATTGTGTGGCGGCGCGTCGATTGGCAATGCCATTTTATTGTTATTATACATGCTTTTGGCCCTTTATGTCACTTTTCGCTCTGCGCGCCGCGGGTGCGTCGTGCGTCGCCACATGTTTTATAGACAAGAAGGGCAGCCCCATTATAGAATAGAGGCGTTCAAACTCCGAGGCCGCTGTGCCGGCCTCATATTGTACAAGAAAGAGGTGCGTCAAATGAGCGGCGGACTAATGATAAAAGACATCAATAAGGAAAAGCGCTTTTTAGCGGGAGATTGCTGTTCCATAGCGGAGGTGCTTCACCCGGCGAAGATGGAGCTGCCGTTTGACAGCTATTCTTTAGCCCATGCCGAGGTGATGGCGCACGACAGCACGAGGCCGCACCGGCTGATAAAGTCGACGGAGGTCTACTTCATCTTAAGCGGCGGCGGCACTATCTATGTGAACGGCGAGGCGGCGGAGCTGAAAAAGGGGCGCGCCGTGGTGATACCGCCCGGGGCGGTGCAGTATGTGGAAAACGACAGGGACGAAAAGCTGGAGTTCCTCTGCGTCGTTTCGCCGCCGTGGAGCGCCGAAGACGAAGTGGTCTGCTGACAATGGAAGAAAAAAGAGAGCTTAAAAAAAGCATAACATGGCCGCAGGGGACGGCGATGACGATAGGCGCAGTAATAGGCGCGGGGATA
>JAVVPF010000005.1:83691-84240 GCA_036655895.1 Cloacibacillus sp.
ATAGCGGCGGGCGGCCTCATTTTGACGGCGATACTTCTGAACATGCGCGGCATAGAGCTATCCGGCAAAAGCCAGCTCTTTATTGTGAGCGCGATAGTCTTTATTTTGCTCTTTGTGGTAACGACCTCGTTCGGCGAGGTGCGCGCGCGCAATTTTCTCCCCTTCATGCCGCACGGCGCAGCATCGGTGGGGCGCACTATGTCGCTGCTTTTCTTCGCCTTTCTCGGCTGGGAGATGATAGGCCACCTTGCGGAGGAGTTTCGCAGCCCGCGCCGCGATATCCCGATAAGCCTCGGCGCGGCTTATGTCACGGTCAACATAATCTATTTTATGATAGCCTTCGTCATCGTCGGCAGCGGCGTCTATAAGACCGGCAATCCGAACACTGCGATGGTGACGCTGATAGGCGCGAGCCTCGGACATTCTGCCGCCGCGATGGTGGGGCTGCTTGGCTTCGTCGTCTGCTACTGCCCGGTGCACACCTATATCGCGGGCTTTTCGCGCCTCATCTACGCGCAGGCGAGAGAGGGCTATTTTCCGGCGTGGCTC
>JAVVPF010000005.1:84253-92730 GCA_036655895.1 Cloacibacillus sp.
CAAAGTATCAGACGCCGCACCGCGCGCTGCTCTTCTTTATCCCTCTGCTCTTTTCAGTCCTTTTTCTAAGTTGGTCGCTGAAATGGGATCTAAGGCCGCTGCTTGGCATCCCAAGCGCCACTTTCCTCATGGTCTACGCAATAGGCATGGCCGCCGCCGCCCGCGTGCTGCCTACGAAAGCGGGAAAGGCCTGCGGCGCGTTGTCTTGCGCGCTGTCGGCCGCGGTCTTTCTCTTCTCCGGCTGGTATATGCTCTTTCCCATAGCGGTCGCGCTCTATTTTTTATGCCGCTATAAAGGAGAGTTTGGCGCCTGCTGCGGGAAATAACAGGCGCCCCCGCGCCGTTACGCCTTTAATTTCCCTTTGTTGTCCTCGTATCTTTTTCTGCACTTGGGACATAGCCAGTAAAAGCCGGTCGTATCTTTGTTTTTGACGCGCAGCGCCATAGCGCCGCAGCCGGGGCAAACGGCGGTCTTCTGCGGTTTGTTCCGCTCGTTTGTGAGGATGAGGCCGCAGTCTGAGCAGGCCCAGAATTTTTTGTTCTTGCCTTCGCGCAGCAGCAGCCTGTGTCCGTGGCATTTGGGGCACTCCTGCCCCTCCGGTTCTTTTTTGCGCGGCGAAAAACTATGCGGGTGCGCCGCTATCCGCGCTTTCGTTATGCGCCGCACCGCCTCCGTAATATCGGCGATAAATTCCGCTTCGGAGGCGCGTCCCTCTTTTATCTCCGTAAGACGCATCTCCCACAGCGCGGTGGTGTCCGGCTTTCGCAAAAGGTCTTCCACCTGGGCTATGAGCGCGCGCCCCTTCTTTGTTGAGATGAGCGCTTTTTTCTCCTTTATGATGTAGCCGCGCAGCTTTAATGTCTCGATTATCGAGGCCTGAGTCGCCGCCGTGCCGATGCCGGAGTTTTCTTTGAGCACCTTTTTGATGTTCTTATCGTCCACGTAAAGGTGGATGTGGTTCATAGCTTCAAGCAGCGTCGCCTCTGTAAAGCGCTTCGGCGGGGTCGTCTGTTTTTCCTCTATCTTCAGCCCCAGCAGCTCTACCGGCTCTCCGACCGAGCTGTCCGGGATGACCGTTTCAAGCTCCTTTTCTTCGTCGTCCGCCTCTTTTGAATACAGCTGATGCCAGCCCTCTTTGCTGCACTGTCTGTTTGTAGCGCGAAAAAGTTCGCCCTCCGCGGTAAATTCTATTGAGACGTTCGCAAACTCCTGCTGCGGCAAAAACTGCGCGGCGTAGCGGCGCGCCACGAGGCCGTAGATTTTTGCCTCGTCGGCGCTTATTCCGGCGGGGGCGGTGCCGGTCGGCACGATGCCGTGATGTTCCTCGATTTTTTTCGTATCCCACGCGGGTGATTTGAGCGCGGCATCCAGCGGATACTGCGCAAGCTCCGCGTCAAAACGCACGATGACGTCAAGCACCGCCGCGCGCCTCTCGTAAAGGCTCTCCGGCAGGTAGGCGCAGTCGGAGCGCGGATAGCTGACGTACTTTGCCTCGTAGAGCCGCTGCACCAGCTTCAAAGTGTCGGCCGGAGTGAAGTCGAACTTCTTAGCCGCCTCGCTTTGCAGCGCGGCGAGCGTGTGCGGCAGCGGCGGCTCCGTCTTTGTCTTTTTCTTCTCAAATTTTGTGACGGCGCCTTTCTTGCCTTTGAGTTTTGCCGCAAGCGCCATGATGGCCGCCTTGTCTACCACGCGCAGTTCGAGGTCGACGCCGGGCGTCTCCTCCGTGGGCTTCCATGCGGCCAGAAACTCGCCCGCCGCAACGGAGCTTTTTGCGCGCACTACGTAATAGATTTTTGGCGTGAAGTTTTCTATTTGCTCGTCACGGTCTGCGATGAGCGCAAGCGTCGGCGTCTGCACGCGCCCGACGGAAAGTATCTCGCCCTGTTCGCGCGGCGTCGTCACGGTGAATAGCCGTGTCATATTTAGACCAAGCAGCCAGTCCGCGCGCTGACGCGCCTCTGCGGAGCTGCAAAGCGAGCGGAACTCCTCGTTTGGCCGCATCCCGGAGATTGCAAGAGCGATCGCGGAACGGTTCATGTCCGTCACCAAAAGCCGCATCACAGGGCCTTTGTACTCAAAGTAATTTAATATTTCATCTATAAGAAGCTGTCCCTCGCGGTCTGCGTCGCCCGCGTTTACAACCGTATCCGCGCGCTTTAGCAGCTCGCCGATGTTGTCCAAAAGCTCGCGCGTCTCCGCCTTCGGCTTCAGCTTCCATTCGCGCGGAATGATAGGCAGCGTCTCGCGGCTCCAGCGCTTCCACGCGGGGTCAAGCTCATCCGGGTTCAAAAGCTCCAGAATATGCCCCGCCGACCAGCAGACGACGTCTCCGCCGTCAAGCGAAATGGAAAGCCTGCCGCGTCCCACCGCGCGCCCGCCAAGAGCGTCTGCGATGGCCCGTCCCAAAGAGGGCTTCTCCGCAATAAAAAGTCTCATAAAAATTCCCCGCTTCGGATCAGTTTTAAAATATTATCTTAACACAAAGCCAAAGCCGCCGCGCAAAATATGGAACGATTCGCGCCTCGACCAATTCGCCGGCGAAAGAGGCGTCCGCTGCGGCGCTCTGTGGGCAACCAGGCCCGCGCAGTCCTCTCAATCTAAATCTGCTTCTATTATTATAAATTATATAAAATGGTATAATAAAATCGGATTTATAGTTCGCTTATGTGCGTTTTTGCATCTGCGTGGGGAGGAAGGCAAGTGAAAACATACAGCAAACGGCAGCTGAACATAAGGCTCGTCTTTCTTCTTATCGCTGTAATCACGGCGGGGTTATGGTTTTATAACAGTTTTTTAAAAGACCGGCTCACCGAGCAAAACAAGCAGTACCTGCTTGAAATTTCCGCGAAAAATGCGGCCGCCATTGAAACTTTAGTAAATGAAGAAATCGACACTATAAAAGCCGTCGTCAACATAATCCAAAACGATCCTGATTTCAGCGTCGCCAATACGATGCATACGCTCAAACTCGAAGCAGAAAGAAAGACGTTTAAGCGGCTCGGCATTGTGGAACCCGACGGCAATACCATCACCACTGACGCCGTAACGATGAATTTGCTTGACAGAGATTATTATAAGAAAGCGCTGAAAGGAGAGAGCAATGTCTCCGACCGTCTTGTTGATAAAATAGGCGGAGGGCTCATCAATGTTCTTGCCGTGCCTCTTTATGTCTCAAACGATATAAAAGGCGTCGTCATTGCGACCATTGACAATAAAAAATTCTCCGACCTGCTGCGCGTTGATATATTTTCCGGCGAGGGCTTTGCCTATGTAATAAAAACGGACGGAAAGCCGGTAATTTACCCGCAGCATAAAAACGGTCTATCCGAATTTGACGATCTTTTTCAAGCAATGCTTGCCGGCGGCGTCAGCGAACAAGATGTTTTGCGAATAAAAAAAGATATGTCCGAGGGCAAGAGCGGCATGGTCGAGTACCGCCGTGACGGGGTAGCGAGAATTGCGGCATACTGCGCCTCTTCGGTCAACGATTGGTATGTCTTCTCCGTTGTGCCGAAGGCTGTAGCGCTGCATACGACAGATTCTATCCTGTTTGCCTCTTTTATCCTGACGTTGCTGATAGCAGTGTCGTCTTTAGGTTTTTTGATGTTTAGTATGAATACACAAAAGAAACATGTGGACGTCATCGAAAGGATCGCGTTTGTCGACGAGCTTACCGGCGCCTCTACGCTCGCAAAGTTCAAAATGGACGTTCAGCGAAGTTTGGAGGAGCACCCAGATACCTCATATATTATGAGTAAGCTGGATATTGCCGGCTTCAAGCTGATCAACGACCAATTTGGCTTTGAAACCGGGGATATGGTCATCAAAAACCTTGCTTCCGCTATACAATCCCTCAAAAAATACGATGATGAAACCTTTGCTAGAGTAAATGCGGATGAGTTCGTTATCTTTTGCCGTTTCTTTTCTATGGAGGCGCATGAGGCCCGGCGCAGGCAATGTGTCGAGCATTTCAGCCGTCTCACCGAAAATTTCGAGTTCAGCATAAAACTTCCCACAGGGAGATATTTAATAACCTCCTTCAACGATGTCAAGGACGACAGCGTTTCGGTATTTGAAAAGGTCAACTTTGCACATAGAAAGGCAAAGGAGAGTTCCGCCGAAAACATCGTAGTTTATAACGATGAGATAAAAACGAGCATTTTCAAAGAAAAAGAGATAGAAAGCAAAATGGAGGCGGCGCTCAAGAACCATGAATTTAAGCTCTATTTACAGCCTAAATATCGTTTGAGCGACGAAACTATAAGCGGAGCGGAAGCCCTTTCGCGCTGGAAACCTTCTTCGACCGCCCTAATTTATCCCTGTACGTTCATACCGGTTTTTGAGAAAAATGGTTTTATCACGAAGCTTGATATGTACATGCTTGAGCAAACCTGCATACAAATCAAGACCTGGCTCGAAAAAGGTATAAAGCCGCCCGTCGTTTCGGTCAATTTCTCTCGTTTGCATCTGCGCAATGAGCGTTTTGTAGATGAATTGTGCGAGATATGCGACAGACACCATGTCGCTCACACTTTTATAGAGGTTGAGATCACCGAAAGCACGATGATGGAAAATGAGGAGCTCTTATACGGCGTGCTTGACCGCCTGCACGAAAAAGGCTTTACAGTTTCGATGGACGACTTTGGCACGGGCTATTCTTCGCTGGGCCTGCTCAGAAACATTCCCATTGATGTGATCAAAATCGACCGCAGCTTTTTCCTGCCGGCGCACGATAATAAAAGGGCAAAGGCGGTATTGCTCAATGTTCTCAATTTAGCACGCGACCTTAAGATCTACACAGTAGCAGAGGGTGTGGAAGAAAAAGCTCATATCGACATGCTGCGTGAACTGGGGTGCGATATGGTGCAAGGATATTATTACGCAATGCCTGTTCCCGCGGAAGATTTATATAAATAATCACCGCCGATGACGACGAAAGCGCAGGGCTTACGGCGCCGCATTAGTCTGCATCCATGCAAGCTGCGCGCGGTACTTGCCGTATTACGCACGCTCGCACTCAAGCAAGCGGCCAAAAGAACAAAAGGGGCCTCTCCATGCGCGGCATAGAAAGGCCTCTTTTAATTTTTGACGCAGCGAGCTTTAAGCCATCACTTCGTCTAATGCGACATTGTCTTCATCGCGGCCCTTTGTCTTCTTGAAATAGAACATCAAGATTACGATAACGCAGGTTGCAACGACGCTTATCCAGAATCCATGATAAATGGCAAGAAGCGCAAATAGTCCAAATGCCACCCGCTCGTATATTTTAAGGTCTCTGTAGAACCAGCCCTCAAACGAGCCTGCAAGGGTGATAACCCCGAGCACTGCGGAGACGACCAGAATGCAAAGCTCGACCGGCTCAACATTTTGCAAAAGCAACATGGGGTTGTAGACGAAGCTGTAAGGCAGCAGGTAGGAGGCAAGCGCTATCCTTGTTGCCGTCACACCTGTTTTTGCGGGACTTGCTCCCGCTATGCCCGCCCCGGTAAAGGCCGCAAGGCAGACAGGCGGCGTCAGGTCCGCCATGATCCCGAAGTAAAAGACGAACAGATGGGCTGCCAGAGGCAGTACATTCATCCCTATAAGCGCTGGAGCAATGATTGTACTGCAAACAATATAATTGGCCGTGGTCGGTAGTCCCATGCCAAGCACCAGACAGGCGCACATCGCCATTATAAGCGTAAGGAAAAGACTCCCGCCGGAAATCTCTATTATATTGTTAGAAATGGTAAGCCCTAACGATGTGAGCGACGACGTTCCGACGATGAAGCCGACCAGCGCACAGGCCAGCGCTACGCCAAGCGCTCCGCGAGCGCCTTCGACGAGTGCGTTGATGTTGTCTTTTAAGTTCATTCTCGTATTCTTTTTTAAAGAACTTACGACTATGACCGAAACAACGCCGATAAATCCGGCTCTGAGCGGAGTGTATTTCAACAGCAGCGTCACGATGACGACCAGAACGGGAATGATAAGATGTCCGTCGCTTTTCATTACCTCTCTGACGGTCGGCAGTTCACTCTTTGGGATACCCATAAGCCTTTTTTTGCGTGCTCTGATATGCACGTTGGTAAAGATGGCGATGTAATAAATCAGCGCCGGGATTATCGCGGCGGCCGCGATTGAAAGGTACGGTATGTTGAGGAACTCGCTCATGATAAAGGCGCCGGCGCCCATTATAGGAGGCATCAGCTGGCCGCCCGTTGAGGCGCACGCTTCGACCGCTCCCGCGTAATAGGGCTTGTATCCGACTCTTTTCATCAGCGGGATAGTGAAAGTTCCGGTCGTAGCCACGTTTGCGACAGATGAGCCGTTTATCGTTCCAAGCAGTCCAGATGCCACAACGGCCACCTTTGCGGGGCCGCCAGGCTTGTCTCCCGCTACCGCGAGCGCCAGTTCGTTAAAGAACTTTGCGCCGCCGCTTTGGGAGAGATAGGCGCCGAAGATGATGAATACTATGACAAACGTCGCCGAAACACCAAGCGCCAACCCAAAGATGCCTTCGGGAGTGAGATACATGTGCTGAATAATGCGGCTTATTGAATATCCGCGTATCTCAAATATTCCGGGAGCGTAGTTGCCAAAGTAACAATAAAGCAGGAAAAGGATGCTCATACATGGCAAGACATTTCCTACGACCCTGCGCCCCGCCTCAAGTACAAGCAGGATGGCTGCGATGCCAAGATATATCTCGTATGGCAGAGGTTCCGCGCCGCGGCGTGCGATAGCGTTGAAGAAAAAAATGATGTATCCGATGACACCACCGGCACATATCGCAAGCAGCCAGTCATACCAAGGGGTTTTTACTTTTGAGCTTTTGCTTGAGGCGGGGAAGAGTATAAATACCGCCACGATTGCGAAGGTAAGATGCACGGCCCGCTGTATTGTGATGGGCATGGCTGCGATGCCGGCCGTATAAAGGTGGAACAAAGACATTGCCGCAAGCCAGCAGGCGATAAATACTCCCTGCCAGCCGGAAAGCCTCCTGTAGCGGCTTTCGGCGTCATATTTTTCCACAAGTGAATTTACCTGTGTTTCATCCATACTTACCTCTTCAAGTAGGGATTTTTTTGTCGTTTCGTTATTGTCCATATAATCTTCCTCCATTAAAAAAGCACATTGAGGTTATGTCCGAAACATAACCTCAATATCAGAATAGAACCGGTTTATTTTACAGCGCCGATTTCCTTATAATATTTCTGTGCTCCTGGATGAAGCGGAACCTGTATGAACTTCAAATTTTTGGGGTCCATTGAGGCGAGGCGTGTTGAGACGTTGAGGATGTCTTTTTTCTTGTCATAGAGAGCCTTGGTCATCTTATATGCAGAATCGGCGTCCAGCTTGTCAGAGGTGATGAGGACGTTCCAGCTTGCGATCGATTTTACTGCTTTGGACTGTCCTTTGTAAGTGTTCGCTGGAATGTCGAACGGCAGGTAATAGGGGAGTTCTTTGCAGAGATTCTTGATCACCTGCGGGTCAAAATCGATAAGCTGGGCGGTGCCAAGCGTTGCTATTTCCACGACTCCGGCGATTCCAAGCGCGCCTACCGTAAGCCCGGCGTCTATGTTATGATCCGCAAAAGCTGCGGCTGTATCTGAAAGACCGAGGTTTTCAGTCTTGATGTCCTTATCAGGGTCTATCCCATTGACTTTGAGCAGAGTTCTCACTGTGACTTCGGTGCCGCTTCCGACGGCGCCTACCGAGACGCGTTTGCCTTTAAGGTCTTTCAGTGTTTTGATATTGCTTCCTTTTGCTACCAGGAAATGTATCGGTTCTGCATAGAGAGGCGCTAACGCGCGCAGGTTTTTCATCGGTTTTCCAGCAAAGGTGCCCTTGCCTTCGTATGCGAAGAAATAAAGTCCGTCTGCAAAAATCACTTCTGCCTCGCCTTTACCAAGAAGCGCGAGGTTCTGTGCGGTTCCGCCAGTGGATTGAGCGTTTGCCTTCATTTGGGGGATAGATGAATTCCATACTTTCGCCATTGCGGCGCCGACAGGATAATATGTGCCACCAGTAGATCCAGTACCGACATTAATAAACGTGGATGCGTTGACAGATGAGGCTAAAGCGACCGTAAGAATGACTGCGGCAAATAAACTAGCTAATTTCTTCATAAAAAAACACCTTCTCTCATAATATTGAAACGCGGGAGGCCAAGATGGAGCTTATTAACATTTATCTCCTTTCTAATTTTTTAGATTAATTTGATTATAATGAATGTATACCGGAAATGCAAGAAAAAACTTAAAAAAAGAAACAAAATCTTAAAATAATTTAAAATATTTTACAAAAAAGTGCAAACAGTTAGAACATAACGTGAAATTGATAATTATTGGTACTCTGAAAACTGGATATTATGAAAATAAAAGTCAGCCTTTTTAGGCGTTAATTATTAAAATAACCTTTAGAGGTAAATAGGTGAAACCGGATCTCGCTGGTATTCCGGCACAGCGCTGCGCGCCGCGTTCCCTTGGGTGCA
>JAVVPF010000006.1:0-611 GCA_036655895.1 Cloacibacillus sp.
ATGCTCGCCCACGACCTCGTGGGACGGCCAGCGAACCAAATCGGCGGTTTTCCGATTTGTGTGAGTCGGCTGGTTTGTTTATCTAGATAAGTGAGATAGGAAATCTCTGATTTCCGTTATCGAACTTAGTGTTTCCTCCAGTAGATCGGCGCCGAGATTAATTACGACAAGAGGGCCAGGACGTTAAGTTCCGGCTCTCTTGTCGTATTCAGGACAAGTATGCGCCGAGATGCTCGCCCACGATCCGTGGGATGGAGAGCGGAGCAAATCGGCGGTTTTGTAAGATAAAAAGAGAGTTGAGACTTCGGTCTTGGCTCTCTTTTTTGTTGTGTTGCGTTTTGCTTGTCGTGTTACAATATAAGGATAAGATTATTTTTTGTTTAAGCTGGGGGCTGCTTGATGATTCCTTTGGATGAGCATGAATTTCACAGAGCTGTTGAATATGTCCGGGCTCATTATGGGATCAACCTTGAAAAAAAGTTTGCCCTTGTACAGGCGCGTCTTTCTCTTGATATAGAACGCAAGGGCTACAGGTCTTTTAAAGAATATTTCGACAAGGTATTCGCTGCGCCGCAGAGTCTTGAAGCTCAGCAGATGATAGACAAGATATC
>JAVVPF010000006.1:620-71658 GCA_036655895.1 Cloacibacillus sp.
GTCTTTTAAAGAATATTTCGACAAGGTATTCGCTGCGCCGCAGAGTCTTGAAGCTCAGCAGATGATAGACAAGATATCCACTAATCACACCTTTTTCTTTAGGGAGCCGTCATGTTTTGAGCACATGAAAAACACGGCGCTCCCGGAACTTCTCAAACGCGGAATAAAACAGATTTCGATATGGAGCGCCGCCGCCTCCACGGGCCAGGAATGTTACAGCATCGCGATGCTGCTTGACGATTATCTTCGGGCGCACAAATCGGAGGCTTCATTTACCGTAGTTGGGACCGATATCAATTCGCAGGTCTTAAAGACCGCAGCCGCAGGCGTTTATCCGCAGTCCGAGTTTTTTAAAATACCTGCGGTCTTTCGCGGTCGTTACTGCACCCAGCGTTCCGACGGCTCTTTTGAGATCTGCGCCGATTTAAAATCCAAGATATCGTGGCATAAGAACAATCTTATTGACCCGACGAACGCCGTCTTCCGTTACCATCTTCTTTTTTGCCGCAATGTAATGATCTATTTTGACGCCCCGACAAAACAAAAGCTGATGCAGAGGCTGCACCGCGCGATTTATGACGACGGCTATCTTTATCTGGGCAGCACTGAGACTATCGACCCGGGGCGCAAATATTTTGCCTATATATCTCCCTCTGTTTTTGCAAAAAACAAGGTGACTAAATATGAGCGTTAGCGAGATACGCCTCTTTATTTTAGAACGTTCTCCCAAGATGATGATACGGCTTCTTTCGTTTTTTGAGAGCAAGCTCGATATCCGCGTTGTGGAGGCAAATCAGGATGTCAACGCTTTTTTGAGCGAGGCTGGCAGTTTTGAGATGAAAACGCTGATGGGCCGTCTCAGCCCGGACGTCATAATTGTGGACCTGTGCGAGCCTATAAAGCACGATTTGATAATACTGGCCAAGATAAGGGAGATGTCCTTCGTGCCAGTCATCGCCTTTACGTCGCTCGACCTCACGCGCAAGGAGGTTGCTGAGATGGGCTTCTATTCCGTCGTGCACAGGCCGGCGCACGACGATGAGAACGACCTCGCGCCGTTTAACAGGATGCTCTACCACATAAGAAACGCCGCGTATTTGAACGCAGCGAAGAGCGCGCTTTCCGCGGATAGAAAAGGCGCCGTTTTAACGCAGCCGGCTCATCGAAGGTCCTCTTTTACCAGCTCGATACGGCTCGTCGCGATAGGGGCGTCGGCCGGAGGCACAGAGGCGCTTATGAAGCTCGTTTCCGGTTTTCCCGAAGATATGCCGTGCGTGCTCATCGTGCAGCACATCACGAAAGGCTTTGCCGGGATATTCGCTGAGCACCTTTCTAAAAAGGGTCCCATTCCCGCGCGCGTCGCCTTTGACGGAGCGCCCATCCAGCCAAATATCATCTATGTAGCGCCCGACGACGCTCACATGCGTGTGGAGCGCTGCGGCATACAGTACACCATCAGGTGTACGTCGGAGGAAAAAATTTCTGGGCATCGTCCCTCCATCGACGCTATGTTCAGCTCCGTCGCGGCGAGCGTGGGACGTTTTGCAATCGGGGTCATACTCACCGGAATGGGAAAGGACGGCGCGTGCGGACTGCTTGAAATGCGCCAGGCGGGCGCGGCTACGATAGGGCAGGACGAAGCGACATCGCTCATATACGGAATGCCCAAAGCGGCCTATACGCTCGGCGCGGTCGAAAAACAGCTTCCGTTGGGCGATATAGCGGGAGAGATAAGCGATAAAATTTCCAAATAAATGCGAATAGAAAATAAATAAGAATAAATATCTCGTTTGAAATATGATATTATATAACAATTAACAATTTTCGAAGATTTATCATAGGGGAAAAGGTTCGGTTGTGGGGAGGCCGCTGATGTCAAAATACAACATGCTGATTGCCGATGATTCTGAACTGAACAGGGCCGTTCTGCATAAAATATTTGCGCCGGAATACAATATTTCCGATGTCTCTGACGGTTCTGAAGCAATGGAATATATCATAAAAAACGGAAAGACTCTGAACGTCGTGCTGCTGGATATTTATATGCCCAAGGCCGACGGTTTTGAGGTGCTGAAGGCGATGGCGCAGAGGAAGCTGCTCGATACCGTGCCGGTCGTCATAATAACGGGCTACGGCAATCCTGAAAACGAGGAGCTGTGCCTTGAGATGGGCGCCTGCGATATCATCAACAAGCCCTTCAACGCTGGGACGATAGTCCGGCGCGTGCGCAACGTCGTCCAGGCGTGCCAGCACAGGAACAAATTAAAGGAGATAGCGCTCAGCCTTGAAAACAAGCTTCAGCGCAGCTTAGTCAATATCATAGATACTCTTTCCACCATCATTGAATACCGTAATCTTGAATCGGGCCAGCACATCGTGAGGACAAGGCTTTATACAAAGATACTGCTGCGCGAGGTGGCCGCGGTAAATCCGGCCTACGGGCTGACGGACGAAAAGATAGCGGCCATATCAAGCGCCGCCGCGCTTCACGACGTAGGCAAGATAGTCATACCTGACGCCATCCTCAACAAACCTGGCAGGCTGACGCCGGATGAATTTGAGATAATGAAGACGCACGCGGCCGAGGGCAGCGCGATAGTCGGCCATCTTGGCAACGACCACCATGAGGAATATCTGCGCTATGCGCATGAAATAGCGCTCTGCCATCACGAAAGATGGGACGGAGGCGGTTACCCCTGCGGGCTTGCGGGAGGCGCGATACCTCTTTCCGCGCAGGTGACGGGCGTAGTCGACGTTTACGACGCGCTTACGACAAAACGCGTCTACAAGCCGGCCTACTCCCACGATAAAGCTGTGGAGATGATAGTAAACGGCGAATGCGGAGTTTTTTCGGCTGAGATGATGGATTGTTTTCTAAGCGCCGCGCCAAAATTCAAGGTGCTCGGCGACCGCTACAGCGACGACGCGGAGGAAAACAGGCTTGAGGTGCCTGCGAACAATCTCAACGCGCTGTGGGAGGCGTCTGAGGGCGACGCGGCGGATATCTCCTGCGGCGCCTGTTTCAACGATGCGCTCGACAAATACGGAGAACTGTTTTTCAGAGTCGATATACCAAAAGGGCGCGTGTACTTCAGCAACCAGGACATAACGTCTTTTTCGGCCGCCTTTTCGCTCTCTTTTGAGGAACTGGATGAGATTCTTGCGCCGAACGTGCATTCCGACGACCTGTATAGTATAAAAAAACAGACGATGCTCATTGAAAGCGGAATAGGATGCGACGCTCTCGTCTTTAGATGGCATAACGGCGGCGGAGCTTTTAAAACGGTGCGGGAAGAGACGCATATATATAAGGACTCTAAAGGAACCGGCAGATACGCGCTCGGCGTGCTGAGCGTCACAAACGAATGTAGAGGTGGAGTTTAAGTGAAGAAGATTCTTATTGTAGACGACGCGGTTTTTATGAGGAGCGTTATCCGCGGCATCCTTGAGAAGGGCGGCTATACAGATTTCTGCGAGGCGGAAGACGGCGTCGCAGCCTTTGAACGCTTTCAGGAATACGGGCCGGACCTCACCATTTTAGATATTACGATGCCGCGGCAGGACGGCATAGTCACGCTGAAGCAGATAATGGCTGAATCGCCCCAGGCCTGCGTCATCATGTGCTCCGCTATCGGACAGGAACAGCAGATAGTAAAGGCCGTTCAGTTGGGAGCGAAGGATTACATCGTGAAGCCTTTCATGCCGGAGAACATGCTCCGCGTTGTGCAGCGTCACTTGAATGGCGAAGATGAAGAATAACGACGCGCGTCCCGAATCTATTGATGATTTTAAAAACGATGTGCTGAAAGAGATAGGCAACATCGGCTCCGGCCATGTGCTGACGGCGCTTTCCGCTTTCACGAACAAAGAATTTTCCCTCTGCGTGCCGGAGGTCGAATTTCTTGATTACGACGAACTTCCAGCGAGGCTGGGGTCGTCGGAGGAGCTACGCGTCAGCGTCGCGCTTAAAATTTCGGGCGACATAAGCGGCATGTTCATGTTCCTCGCCGACCGAGAGCTTGCTGGGGCGCTTCTTGAATCGGTCGGGCTTGCCGCCGACACGCGGGACGAGGCGTGGGAGGTGAGCGTCATGCAGGACTCGGCGCTGAAAGAGATCGGAAATATAATCTCAAACTCCTACATCAACGCTATATGCGAACTGACGGGGCTTGATATGACAGTCTCCGTGCCGGCGATGGCCGTCGATATGCTGGGTTCCCTGCTTGTGCTGCCCATCATCCACTTTGCGGTGACAGATTCAAAAATACTCTATGTGCACAGCGCCTTTCGCATCAACGGAGAGAACTATAACGGAAACGTCATACTCTTTCCCGACTACTCCTCTATGGAGACGCTGCTCGGAGCCATCGCGAAGTATTGATGGATATCGTCCAGAAATTTTATGTAGGCATAGCGCAGCATAAGGTTGTCGCGGAGCCGGCGCTTCTTGTATGCAGCGCGCTTGGCTCCTGCGTCGCGGTCTGCCTCTACGATCCGTTTGCGCGTGTGGCAGGCGTCGTCCATATACTTCTGCCGGACGCGCGGCACACTTTGAAGCGTGAGAACCCGGATAAATTCGCGGACGCCGGCGTCGAAAGCCTCGTAGCAGAGATGGCCGGCATGGGAGCGCACAAAAAAAGACTGCGCGCAAAAATTGCGGGCGGCGCCTGCCTCTTTGACTTTGGCCCGCGCGGCTCTTCTTCCGATACGGAAATCACAGCCGCAGCCTCGATAGGGGACAGAAATGTAGAGGCGGTCAAAGCTGTGCTGGCTCTGCTCGGCATTCCCATCGTCGCGGAGGACGTCGGGGAAAGATACGGCCGCTCCGTCTATTTTAATTCGGACGGCGGCGCAATGAGGGTAAAAAGCGTAAAATCAGGAGAAAAGGAACTATAGGGGAGGCGCAGAGATGGGCTTTTTCAGTAAGACACAGACGGAAAGCGCGCCTGAGGTGCAGTGTGTAAGCTATATCACCTTTAAATGCGGAGGCCAGGTGTACGGCATACCTCTTGAGTTTTTCCTGGAGATAACCGCCGTGCCCGAAATATCCAAACTGCCCGACACAAGCGGAGTGACGGCGGGCGTTATCGAGCACAAAGGAAGCGCCTGCGTGGTGACGGACATGTCGATGAAACTGCTGGGGCGTCCGGCGCGCGTCACTGATAGAAGCTGTGTTTTGATATTGTCCGAAAACGGAGCAAAGCGGGGCTGCCTCGCGGAGGAGCCTGGCGAAATAATCAAGGTCCCGGCGAGCGGCATTGATAAAGAAACTACGGAGGGGTTCCGCCTCTGCCGTTTTGGCGGCAGAAACATTCTGCTGCCTGAGAAAAATATTTATTTGTCATAGGCAAGTCCAAAGTACGGGAGGGTTTTATGATGAGACATGGCAAGGAAAAGTTCAAGGCGTCGACGATCATGACGCTGTGTACGCTGGCGACCATAGTGCTCGTTGTTCTTGGCATTGTTGGGGCGGTCAACTGTCTGCAGCAATATAAGAAGATGACGACCGACATCAACAGTCTGACGCGACTTCGCAACACTATCAAGGATTTTCTTTATGTAAACTACGAACAGCGCAACAACACGCAGCTCTTCGCGCTGACGCTGAAACCGAAATACCGCAACAGATGGTTTGATATGGATCGGCAGGGCGACAGGGCGCGTATAGCGAACGAACTGCGCAGCGTAGGCCTCGACTCGAAAGAAAACGCGCTGCTTACCGAGGTGCTGCGTCTGGCGGCGCTTGCCGCCGAGGAACAGGAAAAGGCGCTCCGCGTCGACGAAAAAAGCGGCGTCGACCTCTCGTCTGCGGCTATGGTGTCAGGCCGCGTCGTAAACCAGCAGGCCTACGACGAGCTTACTCGCGCCGCGGCGGAGATAATCGGCACAGACCGTTATCAGTCGCAGCAGGAACAGCTTTTCGACGCCTTTACGAAGCTTCAGGAATCTATGTTAAAGCGCGTGCTGGGCGGACTTGCGGCGTCGCAGAACGTGATGAAGCAGTGGCTGCTCTTTGAAATAGCGATACTTGTAGCGCTTCTGCTCATGGTGCTCATTGTGCATTGCGCGGTCAGAAGACGCATGATCACTCCAATGCAGGTTATCGAAAAACATTTCGCAAAAATAACGGAGGGCGACCTCCACACGCGCATCACGCTGAACGAGGACAATACTGAGACGGGGCAGCTCGTGGCCGCCGCCAACAAAATGCAGGACATGTTCAGCCGGTATATCAAAGAGGTGGAGGTCGTGCTGCATGAACTTTCGCGCGGAAACCTCAACCAGAGCGTGAGCGACGATTTTATCGGCGATTTCGTGAAGATAAGGGAATCTCTGTCTCAGATAATCACCTCGTACAAAGCAAGCTTCGCTGAGATAAACAACGCGGCGTTCGAGGTATCAAACGGTTCTGAACAGATAGCGATGAGCTCTCAGTCGCTTTCGGAGGGCGCCACGGAACAGGCGAGCACCATCCAGGAGCTTACCGCGAACGTAAACGAAGTTACCGCCAGAATAAGCGAGACGGCGGAGAACGCGGAGGGCGTAAAGGGCGCGGCTATCGAGATGACTACGGTCATCAAAAACGGCAGCCAGTCGCTTTCAAAGCTCGTACAGGCCATGAAAGACCTCAACAAATACTCGTCGGACATATATAAAATAGTCAAGACGATAGACAACATCGCCTTCCAGACCAACATCCTGGCGCTCAACGCCTCAGTCGAGGCGGCGCGCGCCGAGCAGAACGGAGCCAGCTTCTCCGTCGTAGCCGACGAGGTGAGGGCGCTTGCGGCGCAGAGCGCGAAATCCGCGCAGGCGACGGCGCAGCTCATCGAAGACACTCTCAATACGATAAAAGAGGGCGGCGAGATAGCCTCTGCTACGGAAGACGTGCTCAGCACCATCGTAGACCGGTCGGAGAACGTGCAGCACCTTGTCACGAAGATAACCGAGGCTATGGAATCGGATTCTGTCGCAGTTCAGCAGGCTCTGTCGAGCCTTGAACAGCTTTCGTCGATAGTGCAGGCCAACTCCGCAAGCGCGGAGGAGACGGCCGCCGCCTCCGAGGAGATCTCGGCGCAGGCCGCGGCGATGATGGACCTTGTCAAAAAATTCAGCTGATGCGCCTGGCGGATCAAAGGCGGTGATGCAATGGCGGACAACGGAGCTTTCAACGAGCAGTTTTTAGACCTCTTTATCTTTGAGACGGGGAAGTACCTTGACGAAGTCGACGGGATACTGCTCTCTAACGAAAGAAAAAAGAGCTTTACGGAAGAAAACATAAACGACCTCTTCCGCGTAACGCACACTATAAAGAGCACCGCGGCCATGATGGGCTACGACATCCTTTCGTCGTTCTCTCACAAGCTGGAGGATCTTTTTTCAGCGATACGTGCGATGGGCAGCCGCGCGGGCGGCCTTGACGAAAAGCTCTTCGACCTCCTCTTCAACTCGCTGGAGGCGATGCGTCAGGAGCTGAAGCGTTCGCCCGGCGTGGAAGACGGCTCTGAGAGCTTTGAAGGGCTTACGCTTGAAATAGCGCGCATTACCGACGCGATGAGCGCGGAGACGAAAAAGCCGCAAAACGCGGACGGCGGCGCGGCCCTTGCCTCCCTCCGCGTCACGCTCGAGCCTGGCTGCGCAATGGCCGGCATCCGCGCCTTTATAATCTGCACGCAGCTGCGCCAGATATGCCCGGAGCTGACAAGCGACCCGGAAGATATGGAAAACCGGCCGGAGACGGCGGATGAGATATTAAAAAACGGCTTCACTGTGACCTTCCCTGCGGAACATCTTGAGAAGATGATGCGCAAGGCCTCGTCGGAGCTTTATGTACAGCGCGTAGAAAACGTGGAACGCGCAGAAAACGCCTGCGCCGATACGGACGCGGCGCTTGCGCGGGAGCCCGCTCCATCCGATGGGAAATCTGAGGCGCAGCGGGCGCCCGAGGAAGAGAAGCCCGCGCCGCCTGCCTCGCAGCCCGCGCCTTCACAGCCGGCCTCTCCGCCTCCCGCGCAGGAGGAGCCGTCCTCCTCGTCTTCTGACGTCTCGCAGCCGGAGGCTTCGTCGGACAAAATGATAAACGTCTACCTCTCAAAGCTGGACAAGCTTCAGGACATAACGGGAGAGCTTGTCATAGCGGAGTCCATCGCTGAGAGCGCCGTGCTCTCGTGCGAGGGGCTCTCGGAGAACGCGGCGGCCGCCATCACGAGGCTCAAAAAACTGACGGACGTCATGCGCTCCGTCATAATGTCGCTGCGCATGACGCAGCTCTCCGACCTTTTTCGCAAGATGCACAGGGTGACGCGCGACACGGCGCGTAAGCTTGGCAAAGAGGTGGAGTTTGAGGCGGACGGCACGGACAACGCCGCGGACAAGCGCATCATCGACGAGCTGAGCGACGTGCTTTCACACGTCGTACGCAACGCCATCACGCACGGCATCGAAAGCGCGGAGGAACGCGCCGCGATGGGCAAGCCGGCTGTGGGACATATAAAAATGACGGCGCGCAACACCGGAAACGGAATAATAATCACCATAGCCGACGACGGGCGCGGCATCTCCCTGCCGCTCGTCATAGAGGCGGCGCGCAGAAAAGGGCTGCCCCTCAAAGAGACGGCCAACTACACAAGCGGCGAGATATTGCAGCTCCTCATGACCTCCGGCCTCTCTACGAACCAGAGCGTAGACCAGTATTCAGGCCGCGGCGTAGGGCTTGACGCCGTAAGGGTCGCGGTAAAAAAACTGCGCGGCACCATAACGCTAGAGACGGAGGAGGGGCGCGGCACCTGCTTCACCATCAGCATACCGCAGACTCTCGCGATAATGGACTGCATCAAACTTGAAGCCGCGGGCAGCCTCTATATGCTGCCTGTCTCGGACATCTATAAAATAGTCGTGCCCGAAAATAAAAATCTTCTGACGCTGCCGGACGGCACGCAGCGGCTGCTCTTTAAGGGATTCACCATACCGCTTCTGCGGCTGGACCTCCTCTTCGGCCTTCCGCGCGGCGAACAGGACTTTGAGCGCGGAATAATCATAGTGATCGAAGGCGAAGAAAACGCCTGCGCCGTCTACGCGGACAGGCTGACGGGCCAGCAGCGCGCCGTCATAAAGCCTATGCCGCGCTTTCTGCGCTATTTCAACACGGAACAGACGGGCATCTCTGGCTGCACCATTTTAGGCGACGGCAGCATAAGCCTCATAATCGACGCAGAGGCGATGCTTGCAAGAGCGGAGGAGATGATGCTGTGATGAAAAACAGCCAGAACGAAGCGCTAGTCTTCGACCTTTCCGGGCGCAGCTTCGCGGCGGAGCTGCGGTATATCGTTGAGACGGTGCAGGCGCTTCCGATAACGGGCGTCCCTATGCTTCCGCGCTATATTCTCGGAGTGTCGAACCTGCGCGGCAACATCATCCCGGTAATAGACCTTGAAGATTTTTTTAAGGAAAAGGCGGGACAGGCGCGGGACGTGCAAAAGGAACGCGAAGGAAACAGCTGCGTAATAGTGCTGCGCTGCGAAGAATCTATCTTCGCCGTGCTCGCCGACAACGTGCTGAGAGTGGAAGAGACGAAAAAAAATCTCCTGAACGAAGGCGCGGCTCAGTCCAGAGGAAGCGGCTTTGAAAAATATGTAAAGGCCTCGCTCTCAGACGGCGACGGCGTTATCTTCGTGCTGGACATCGCAAAGATATTTGAAGAGATGACCGGCGAAAGCTTGGAGACAGACTAATAAAAAAGGCCCGAGCGCGCAGCGCTCGGGCCTCATAACGTCATGCGCCCTATTTCATGTTTTTAAGAAGCGTCTCCGCCGCGTCTGTCAGGTCTTTTTCAGTCGCTACCTGCGATTCGAGCGTAAGCACTCCGTCGCCGCGCACCAATACGAGGCTGTAGCCCACGACGGGCCTGTACTCGAGAACGGCCTTCTCGCCGCCCACCGTAACGTTAGTGGAAGTCTCACCGCCCCAGATCTCGCCGCCGTTGTTGGACATCTCATTTGGCTGCCAGCCCTTCGCTGCGGCTCCGTCCACCCATATAGCGCGGAACGGCACGCCCGCGATGGTCCTGTAGCTGCGTTCGTACCACGTGCCCTTATTGCCGGAGATGGCGCCCAGCTCAGTAGTCCTTATCTGTCCGTTCTCCCAGCCCTGTATATCAGGCAGCTTTTGACCGCCGCAGGCCACGGCCGCAGACGCTACCAACAATACAGCCGCCGTTAAAAATAATATCGTCCTTTTAAACAAGATCTGCACCTCCGCAAATGTTTCTCTGTTATTATTAATTATAGAGCATAAGTAGTTTGATGATAAAATTGTTTTTGCTGATTATACTAAACGTAAAATCCGCTGATTTAAGACGGCGGTCGGAGTCGTTATTTTCTGCGTCAAACGGGCGGCCGCGGCGCGGTCTTGCGTATGACAGGCTGCCGCACGTGGCAAGTTCAAAGAAAAACAGATATAATTGCCTTCGTAAAACCATTTGAAGGGGATAGTTATTTGCATAAATTTGCGATAAAAGTTTTTGGTTGTCAGATGAATTCATACGACGGAGACAGGCTGCGCACCGCGATGCTGCATCAGAACTGGCGGGAGTGCGCGGAGGAAGAGGCAGACGTCGTCATAATGGTGACGTGCAGCATCCGCGAGAAGGCGGAGCAGAAGGCGGCAAGCGAGATAGGGCGCTGCGACGTCCAGCGGCGCAAAAGGGGCGGCCCCGCCGTCGTGCTCGTAGGCTGCATGGCGCAGCGCATAGGACGCGAGATGGCGAAAAAGTTTCCATGCGTCAAGCTCGTCTTTGGGCCGCGCCATCTTGGGCTCGTGCCGCAGGCGATAGCAGAGATGACCGACGACGCTCCAGCGCGCTTTTTCATGGACGACGACCCGCGCGCGCTGCTTGACCTCGAGGTCATCCCGACGGCGCGCACAAATCCGTTCAAGGCCTTCGTCACTATAAGCTACGGCTGCGACCGTTTCTGCTCCTACTGCATCGTGCCGTTCGTGCGCGGACGGCTTCAGTCCCGTGCGCCGGAGGAGATACTCAAAGAGACGCGGATGCTGATAGACGGAGGCGTGAAGGAGATAACCCTGCTTGGGCAGAACGTAGACGCCTACGGCAAAGACTTCACTAACGGATACGGCTTCGCCTCTTTGCTTAAAGACACGGCAAATCAGGATGGACTGATGAGGCTGCGCTTCGCCACGTCGCACCCGAAGGATTTTGACGAGGACATCTTGGAGGTCATGCGCGAAAGGGCCGACATCTGCCGCGCGATAAACCTCCCAGTGCAGGCGGGAAGCGACGAAATACTGCGCCAGATGAACAGGGGCTACACATCAGGCCAGTACCTGGCTCTTGTGGACAAGATACGCGCCGCGCTGCCGGACGTCAGCCTCACGACGGATCTCATCGTAGGCTTCCCCGGCGAGACTGATGACGACTTCCGCGCCTCATGCCGGATGCTCGAAGAGGTGAAGTTCGACATAGTGCACACCGCGGCCTATTCTCCGCGCGAAGGCACGCGGGCCGCGATGATGGACGGGCAGATAGAAAGCCGCGTGAAGGCAGCGAGGCTCAACGAGATAAACGGGATACAGGCGCGCATAGCGAGAAACTCAAACGAACAATACGTCGGGCAGCGCTTTGAGATGCTGGCGGACGGCTTTGCGCCGCGCGGAGAGGGCAAGATACAGGGACGCACCATGACGGACAAAGTCGTCATAATAGACGGCGATCAGTCGGACTTCGGGCGTCTTATCCCCGTGGTCGTGACGCGCGCGAGCCACTGGTCGCTAGAGGGAGAAAGGAGCGACGTCTGATGGCCTTTAGACATTCCGGCAAGCTGCTGGCGGCGGCGGGCGTTCTCTGCTTTGCGCTGGCCTTCGTGCTGCTGGGCTCGTTCAAGGGAGAGTTTGGAAAAGACACGGCAGGCAAAGGTTCTGTGCCGCCTATGATGCAGGATACGATAGACGTCACGCCGTCAAAGACGGCGGCCGACGGGCCGGACGACGCGCCGAAGCAGATAGCGGCCACGGAGCCAAACGCAGACGAAAACGGCGCGAAATGGGTCGTCTATGTGACCGGCGCCGTAAAAAGGCCCGGCGTCTACGAGGTCGCGCCCGGCGCGCGCGTCTATGAGGCGCTTAAAGCGGCGGGCGGTTTCTCCGATTCGGCAAATCAAGAGGCCGTCAATCTCGCGGCAAAGCTTCAGGACGGCCAGCAGATAAAATTCTTGAAAAAGGGTGAAGCGCCAGCTGCCGCCGCGCCCGCGCAAGCCGGCGCAGGTACGGTGCGGCAGACGCCGCAAAGCGCGGAGCTGCCGCCACGCATAAATATCAATACGGCGCAGCAGAGCGAGCTTGAAACGATACGCGGCGTCGGCCCGAAGACGGCGCAGGCCATCATAGAATACCGCACCGCAAACGGCCCCTTCGCGCGCGCGGAGGACATCATGAACGTCAAGGGCATCGGCCCCAAAAAATACGACGCTATGAAAGAACGTATCAGCGCGGGTAACTGAGATAGATATTTTCGGCAGGCGGGAGGCCGCGGCAAGCTGCGGCCCGCTGGCTGAAGCGCCCGCCTTTCTCGTTCTCTTATGTTCGTCGCTTGCCGTGTGGCTCGCGCAGTTTTGCGCGCTTTTTGCAGCGGCCGCGGCCTCCGTGCTTATCACAGCCGCGCTTGCTTTCTGCACGGCGCGCCGCTCTCCGCGCGGCTTTTACGCGGTGTTTGCGGCGGTCGTCGTCTGCTGTGCCTTTGCCTCGTCGTTGTGCCTTGCGCGGCTTGTGCAGGACGAGCCCTTTCCTGATTCCGCGAAGTTTACGGCGCGCGTGCTTTTGGTGCGTCCCTGGGGACGCAGCGCGGCGCTTCTGCTTGAGACTCCGTATGGACGAGCCGCGGCCTACGTGCCGCAAAAGGAGGCGCCTAGGGCGGGCGCTGAGGTTTTTGTACGCGCCGCGTCGTTTGAGTTCAAAAAAGCGGAACGTCCCGGCGGCTTTGACGAACGCTTTTACTGGCGCGCGCGAAATGCGTCGCGCCGCCTCGTCGTCTTTGAGATGAAAGAAACCGGCGCGCCGCGCGGGCTTGCCGCCTGGCGGGCGCGCGTTGAACGGGCCTTCGCCGAAAAGCTGCCGCCGCTTTCTTCTGCGTACATGGCTGCGCTTACGACAGGCGCGCGCGACGACGACATACAGGAGCTCCACAAAAAAGCCGGAACCTCGCATCTTCTTGCCATCTCTGGGTTCCATGTTGCGTTGCTTGCAGGCGCGCTCTTCTGGCTATTTGGAAAAAACCTTCGCGGCGCGATCGTGGTCTCGGCCGCGATATGGCTTTATGTAGCGGCGGCAGGCGCTCCGGCGGGCGGCCTTCGTGCCGCGCTTATGACGGAACTGTGCCTAGCCGCCTTTTTAGCGGGAAGGCCGCGCTCTGCCTTCAACGGCGTAAGCTGCGCCGCGCTTTTTTTGCTGCTTTGGAACCCGTGGTACTTTTTTGACCTTGGCTTTCGTCTCTCCGTGCTTGCCGCGCTGTTTATATCGGCCGCGGCCTCGGTCGTTCCTCAAAACTGGAAGGGCGCGGCGGCCGTCGCCGTCCTCGTATGGTTCGTTACAGCGCCGCTCACCGCCAGCGCCTTTGGCCTCATCCCCATGGCGGGGCTTGTGCTGAACATTGTAGCCGTGCCGTGGTTTTCTCTTCTCTTTCCGCTCGTTGCGCTGCTTTCGCTGCCGGCGCTGGCTGGGCTTCCCTTTGCGCGGCTTGCGGCAGCCGCGTCGGAGGCGCTGCTTTTATTTTCGCACAAGGCGCTTTCGGCCGGTTCTTCGCTCGTTCCGTGGGCGGCCGGCCCATCGTCCGCGCTCACGGCGGCTGCGCTTGTCATTTTTATCTGCGCCGTCTGCGCGCGCTGCCGTGTAAAAATGGAAACGGCGCCTATTCTCTGCGCAATTTTTCTCTTTATCCTACTCTATTGCCCTTCGATGTTGTAAAATATAAAAATTGACCGTATAACGGATTTGGAGGAATTAACCATGCTCCTTGTCTTTGACATTGGGAACACGAATACTGTAATGGGGATCTACAAAGGAAGCGAGCTTGTCAAGCAATGGAGGCTCACCTCAAAGAAGCAGACGGCGGACGAAGTCGGCTTTATGATACTGGGACTGCTTTCGGCCTCCGGCATAAATAAAGAGGAGATAGAGGGAGCCATCTTTGGAAGCGTCGTCCCGTCGCTGGACGAGATGTTCCTCGAAGGCGTGCGCAAGTACATCGGCGTCGAGGCCATGCGCGTCTCCCCGCGCCTCAACACGGGGCTTACGATAAAGATGAAAAACCCTACGGGGCTTGGCGCGGACAGGCTGCTGAACGCGGTGGCGGGAATTGCGAAATACGGCGCGCCGCTCATAGTAGTCGATCTCGGCACTGCGATAACCTTTGACGTGATCTCGCAGGAGGGGGCCTACCTTGGCGGCATCATAGCGCCGGGCATGGAGCTCAGCATGGAATCGCTCTTCTCGCGCACGGCGCAGCTGCCGCAGATAGAGCTTTGCGCGCCCGAGCATTACATAGGCGGAGATACGACCGAGGCCATCCAGTCCGGCATCATATACGGCACTGTGGGGCTTGTGGACAAAGTTATAAAGGGCGTCTTCAAAGAGCTTGGCGGCCCGTGCAGAGTAGTGGCCACCGGCGGACACGCGCCGATAATCTCAAAATATTCAAACCGTGTGGATACAGTGGACCAGTGGCTGACGCTGGACGGTCTTCGGATACTTTATGAGCGAAGCCGCGAAAAATAGATTAAAAGAGCGGGGCTTTGACGCGGCCCTTCCCGGCTTTCCGCGCGAAATAGGCGGCGTCGCCGTTGAAAATCCTATATGGCTTGCGCCTCTTGCCGGAATAACCTTCGCCTCTTTCCGGCGCTTTCACCGGATGATGGGCGCGGGGCTGGTGCATACGGAGATGGTAAGCGCGCTTGGGCTCATCCACAACGGGCGCAAAACAAAAGAACTGCTCTGCCGCACAAACGACGAAGGCCCGTGCGCGCTTCAGCTTTTTGGCGCAAAGGCGGACGACGTAGCGCGCGGCGCGGCATTCGCGCTTGAGAATTACAGCTTTGAGGCGCTTGAGATAAACATGGCCTGCCCGATGCCCAAGGTGACGAAAAAGGGCAGCGGCTCAAAGCTGATGGAATATCCGAATGAGGCGGCGGCTATGATGCGCGCGCTGAAGGGCTTCGGCCTGCCGGTGTGGGCAAAGATACGCGTCATGCCCGGTGCGGACGTGGAAGAGACTGCGGCCTTCAGCGAAAGGCTCTTTGAGGCTGGCGCGGATTTTATCTTCGTCCACGGCAGAACTCCGTCGCAGAGATACGAGGGCGTGGCCGACCGCGACGCGGTAGGCCGGATAGCGGTGCGCTTTCCGGGGCGCATCGGCGGAAGCGGCGACTGCTACACGCCGCGCGACTTTGAGGACTACCTTGAAAGAGGATGCGCCTCGGTACTCGCCGGACGCGGCATACTGCGCGACGCCTTTTTGATAGCGGAGACGCTGAGGCAGCTTGGCGCAAATGTCCCGCAGGAGCTTGCCGCCCCAACGGCTGCGGCGCAGGCCGAGATGCTCATTGAGCTGGGAGAGGCGATATGCGCCGCCGAAGGAGAGCCGCTTGCGATGACGATAGCGCGCAGGATGCTTGGCGCGCTCTTCAAAGGTTTTCCCGGAGCCGCTCAGCTGAGGCGTGAAGGCGCTATGACCAAAAGCTGGGGCGAGCTTGCGCCGCTTTTGAGAAACTGGCGTCCGACAGAACTTGAATAAAAATTTACTCGATTTGGTTTTAAAGAGGCCGTTCGATGCTTCGTCCGGCTGATAATTATAAACAGGATGTGATCCCAATGGCAGAAGAAAAGAAGATCGAACAGCAGCAGCAGACGACAATGCCCGAGGAGGAGATATTTCGTCAGCGTAAAGACAAGCTGATGCGCCTCCGCGCGGAAGAGGGCTACGACCCCTATCAGCAGGATCATTACGAGGTAAAGCATACGCTTGCCCATGTGAAAGAACATTTCGACGGCCTTCAGCCCGAAGAATGGGCCACGGACGAAATTCAGACGGCCGGCCGCATCATCGTGCTGCGCCGCCACGGAAAGACCGCCTTCGCCACCTTTGAAGACGAGCACGACAGGCTCCAGCTCTGCTTCCAGTTTGACGTGCTTGGCGAAACGGACTACGCCTTTTTCAAAAAATGGGTAGACGCGGGAGACTTCATCGGCCTCGTAGGCGTCCCCTTCCGCACGCAGCGCGGCGAGCTTACGCTCTCCGTCAAAAAGTTCACGCTGCTTTCAAAGGCGCTTCGCCCGATGCCCGAGAAATACCACGGGCTTAAGGACATGGAGGTGCGCTACCGTCAGCGCTACGCCGACCTTATAGCTAACCCCGAGGTGCGCGAGACCTTCCGCAAACGCACAAAGATAATACAGACCTTCCGCCGCGTGCTCGACGCGCACGATTCGCTGGAGGTGCAGACGCCGATACTTGCAACAATAGCGGGCGGCGCCAACGCGCGTCCCTTTGTGACGCATCACAACACGCTCGACATAGATATGTACATGAGGATAGCGACGGAGCTCTACTTAAAGCGCCTCGTCGTCGGCATGATGGGCCGCGTCTACGAGATCGGCCAGCAGTTCCGCAACGAGGGCATGGACCAGCGCCACAACCCTGAGTTCACGACGCTTGAAGTCTACTGGCCCTACGGCAACTACGTTGATATGATGAACCTGGCCGAAGAGCTGATAGTGGCAAGCGCCGACGAAGTAGGCTCGCGCGTAGTAAACTATCAGGGCGTCGAGCTGAACCTGAACCCGCCGTTCCGCCGCGCAACAATGACGGAGCTTGTCACCGAGCACACCGGAATAGATTTTGCCGCGATAACCGACGAAGAGGCGCGCCGTCAGGCCGCTCTGCGCGGGCTTGAAGTGAAGCCTACGGACACCCGCTTTGACCTCCTCCCCGTATTCTTTGAGGAATATGTGGAAGAAGAGCTTATTCAGCCCACATTCGTAATAGGACACCCGACGGTCATATCGCCGCTTTCAAAGCGCAACAAAGAAAACCCAGACATCACCGACCGCTTCGAGCTCTTCATCAACTCATGGGAGGTTGCGAACGCCTTCAGCGAGCTTAACGACCCGCTCGACCAGCGCGAGCGTTTCCTCGACCAGGCGCGCAAAAAGGCCGAAGGCGACGACGAGAGCCACCCGTTTGACGAAGATTTCATAAACGCGCTCGAATACGGGCTGCCCCCGACCGGCGGGATGGGCATCGGCATGGATCGCGTCGTCATGCTGCTGACAAATTCAAAGAGCATCAGAGACGTGCTCTTCTTCCCGACGATGAGGCCGAAGGATTAAGCGCGGCCCGGCTTGGAAAAAGAACTGAGTGCGGCAATGACAATGGCACTGCCCTCATCCGAAGAATCGAAAAAAAGAGCGGAGCTGCTGCGCGGCGAGATCGAACGCCACGCGCGGCTCTACTACGCGCAGGACGCGCCGGAGATATCCGACTTTGAGTACGACAGGCTCATGCGTGAACTGCAAGAAATAGAGGCGGCGAGCCCGGAGCTTGTAACGCCGGATTCGCCGACGCACAGGATAGGCGCCGCGCCGCGCGACGGCTTTGTGAAGGTGGAGCACGCCTCTGCCATGATGAGCCTCGACAACGCGCTCGACCGAGAGGAGCTTGCCGTATTTTACACAAAGCTCTGCGAGGCGCTCCACGAAGAAAACGTTCCCGTCCTCTGCGAACCTAAAATAGACGGCCTCGCCGTCTCGCTCGTCTACGAAGACGGCCTATTTTCAAGCGGAGCCACGCGGGGCGACGGCAAAGTGGGGGAGGATGTCACAGCGAACCTCAGAACGATAAAAACGCTTCCCCTGCGGCTTGCGCACCCGATACCCGGACGCTTTGAGGTGCGCGGCGAGGTCTGCATAGACAAAAAAGGCTTTGAGGCGCTCAACGCGGCGCGCGAAGAACGCGGCGAGAGCCTCTTTGCAAACCCGCGCAACGCGGCGGCGGGGAGCCTCCGCACGCTTGACCCTAAAGAGACGGCGCGCAGAAATTTAAAGATATATCTTTATCAGATAATCGACCCGGAGAAATACGGGATAACGACGCAGCGTCAAATGTTGGAAGAGATAGCCGCACTTGGGCTGCCTATGCAGGGCGAAGACAGGCTTTGCCACTCGCTTTCGCAGATATACGACTACCTTCTGCAATGGGAGACGAAGCGTTTTGAGCATCCCATAGACACAGACGGCGTAGTTGTGAAATTAAACGACATTGCGCTGCGCCTCGTGCTGGGCATCACGTCAAAGGCGCCGAAATGGGCCGTCGCCTTTAAATTCCCGCCCGAGGAAAAGCTGACGCGGATACAAAACATCGAAGTTACGGTGGGCCGCACGGGAGTGTTGACTCCTACCGCAGTATTCGACCCTGTGCATTTGGCCGGCACGATAGTCCGCCGCGCCGGGCTGCACAATCAGGACGACATCGACAAAAAGGACGCGCGCGTGGGCGACTATATATGGGTGCGCAAGGCGGGCGAGATCATCCCCGAGGTGGTCCGCGTCGAATACGACAAACGCCCAGACGGCACGGAGCCGTTCAAAATACCGGATATATGTCCCGTCTGCGGCTCGCACGCGGTGCGGCTGCCCGGCGAGGCCGCAATAAAATGCACGAACAGCGGATGCCCCGCTCAGGTGAAGGAGCGCATCATCCACTTCGCCGCTCGCGGAGCGATGGACATAAGCGGCATGGGCGACAAATTGATAGACCGTCTCGTCGAGCTCGGGCTGCTTCACAACTACGCCGACATCTACAGCCTCACCGCGCCGGAACTTGCGGTGCTTGACCGCCTTGGCGAAAAATCGGCGCAGAACATTATAAACGCGATAGAAAAATCAAAGAGCCGCCCGCTTGGAGCTTTGATAGGCGCTCTTGGCATAAGCAGCGTCGGCGAAAAGACGGCGGAGGACCTTGCCGCGCGCTTTGGTTCGATAGAGGCGCTGCAAAAGACCGCGCGCGACAACGAGCCGGAGCTGGAACTGACGGACGGCATAGGCGAAGTTATAGCGCAGTCGCTTCACGCGTGGTTCTCGGAGCCGCACAACGAAGAGATGCTGGCGCGCCTTAAGGCCGCCGGAGTGAACTTTGAATCGCACGCGCCAAAAGTAGACAAAACGCTGCTTCCGTGGAACGGCCTGAAATTCGTGCTCACCGGCGAGCTTGCGAAGATGACGCGGCCCGTGGCGGAGGCCAAAATAAAATCTATGGGCGGCGTTGTGGCGGGCAGCGTCAGTAAAAAGACGAGCTTTGTCGTAGTGGGAGAGGCGCCCGGAAGCAAGTATCAAAAGGCGCTCGCGCTCGGCGTGCCGGTCCTTGACGAAGAACAGTTTGAGAAAAAATTAAAAGAGGCCGCAGAAGAGGCGAAATGACCGCAAGCCTCGCGCGGCTGCATATACAGACCCTCATTTCAGGAGGTATGACGAACAGATGATAAAACAGATGGAAATGGACAAGGAACGCCTTAGCGAGGTGCTTACGCTCTCACGCATCGGCCTTCCCGAAGATAAGTATCAGGAGGTGCTCGACCGCGTCAACGACATTCTGCGCATGTGCGACAAAATGCGGGAGCTTGCCGACGACGACGCGGCGCCCTTTGAATGGGACGTCAAAAAAGCGCCGGGACGCCGCGCCGACGAGCCTGTCAAATGGGACGGCCGCGACGCCTTCCTTGACGGCGCGCCTGTGCGCGACGGAGATTTCTTCCGCGTGCCTCGCATCATAGCGCTTGAAGACGAAGGGGAGGAATAGCGATGGACTTCCAGAAACTTTCGGCGCGCGAAATAGCGGCCGGCGTCAAGGCCGGAAAATTCACGGCCGTTGAGGCCGCCCGCGACGCCATAGAGCGCATCAAAAAATACGACAAAAAATATAATTCCATAGTGACGCTCTGCGAAGAGCGCGCGATGGCGGAGGCGGAAGCGATAGACGCCGCCGTTGCGCGCGGCGAAGAGACCGGCCCGCTTGCCGGCGTTCCCTACGCCGTAAAAGACAACTTCTGCACACAGGCCATAGAGACGACCTGCGGCAGCAAAATGCTCAAAGGATGGCTTCCCCCGTACGACGCAACCGCCGTCAAAAACATGAAGGAAGCTGGCGCCGTCCTCGTAGGCAAAGCCAACATGGATGAATTTGCTATGGGCAGCACCACGGAAAGCTCCGTCTTCGGCCCGACGCTCAACCCGCGCGACACAGGACGCGTACCCGGAGGCAGCTCCGGCGGAAGCGCCGCCGCGGTGGCGGCGGGCTTTGTCCCGATAGCGCTGGGCAGCGACACGGGCGGCTCTGTGCGTCAGCCCGCCGCCTTCTGCGGCGTGCAGGGCATGAAGCCCTCGTACGGACAGATAAGCCGTTACGGGATAGTAGCCTACGCCTCGTCGCTCGACCAGGTGGGCGGTCTTACGAAAAATATCGCAGACATGGCGCTCGTCATGGAGGCGCTTGCAAAGCCCGACGACAACGACACCACCTGCGACGCCTACGAACGGCCCTCCTTTACAGCCGCCGTCTCGGGCGCGTCGCTTGCCGGCAAAAAAATCGCCGTGCTAACAGGCTACGACCGTGACAGCATAGACAAGCCGCTCGTTGAGGCGGCCGACCGCGCGGTAGAGATATGCCGCGCCGCCGGCGCTGAGATAATCGAAGCCTCGCTGCCCGTGACGATGGAACACACGGTCGCCTGCTACTACATGGTGGCGCTTGGCGACGCAAGCTCGAAACTGGCCTGCTACGACGGCATGCGCTACGGCCATCACGAAGACGGCAAAAACCTCTCCGAGATGTACAAAAGAAGCCGCATGGAGGGCTTCGGCGAAGAGGTGCGCAGGCGGATACTCGTCGGCACCTGCATACTGACGCGCGGCTACTACGAAAACTATTTTGTGCCGGCTACGAAGGTGCGCCAGCTCATATCGAACGAATTTAAAGAACTCTTTAAAAAGGCCGACGCCCTCATCTGTCCGATAGTGCCGGCGCTTGCCTACAAACGCGGCCTCGTCGAAGAAGATCCCGTGAGGATGTACCTTGGCGACGTCTTCACCACTATGGCGAACCTCGCGGGCCTTCCCAGCGTCAGCATAAACCTCGGCTTCACGCCGGAGGGGCTGCCGACATGCGTGCAGATGCTCGCGCCGCGCTTTGGGGACGCAGAGCTGCTTTCATGCGCCGCCGTCATCGAAAATGCGGCGGGCGCGCCCGAACCGGTGACAGAGAAGGAGGGCTGCTGAAATGAGCAGGAACGTTGTTATAGGACTTGAAATACATTTGCAGCTCAAGACAAAGACAAAGCTCTTCTGCGGCTGCTCGACAGACTACATCGGCGCCACGCCGAACACCAACGTCTGCCCCATCTGCCTGGCCGTTCCCGGCTCGCTCCCCGTCATAAACGACCACGCCGTAGACCTCGCCGTGAAGATGGGCCTCGGCCTGCACTGCGACATAAAAGACAAGACGCGCTTTCACCGCAAGCATTATTTCTACGCCGACCTGCCCAAGGCCTATCAGATAACGCAGTACGAGCACGCCATAGCTCAGGGCGGCTACCTCGACATAGTGGCCGACGGCAAAGAAAAACGCGTCCATCTCGACCACCTTCACCTTGAAGAGGACGCGGGAAAGCTGGTCCACCCAACATCGGACGGACGTCTTTCCGGCGCCGCCTACTCGCTAGTTGACTACAACAGAGGCGGAATGCCTCTTTCTGAGATAGTCTCCATGCCCGATATGAACTCTCCGGCGGAGGCCATAGCCTACATCACGCAGATACGCCAGCTCGCGCGCTACCTTGAGGTCTCCGACGGAGAGATGGAGTCCGGCTCTCTGCGCGTAGACGTCAACGTCTCGCTCTCAAACGCGGACGGCTCGCTCGGCACGCGCGTAGAACTGAAAAACATAAACTCGCTGAAATCAATAGAGCGCGCGCTTGAATACGAGATAGCGCGCCAGAACCGCGTGCTCGACGAAGGCGGCCAGCTTGTGCAGGAGACGCGCCTTTGGGACGACGCGGCCGGCGTCACCCGCTCGATGCGCAGCAAAGAGGGCGCGCGCGACTACCGCTACTACGCGGAGATGGACCTTGCTCCTATCGACGCAAAGCCCGACTACGTAGAAAAAATCCGCGCGGCGATGCCTGAAATGCCGTGGGACAAACGCGCGCGCTTCACGGAGCAGTACGGAATAAGCTTTGAAGAGAGCCAGCAGCTCACAGAACAGCGCGAGACGGCGGACTACTTCGAGGCGCTTGTTGCATCAGGCGCGCCCGCCGTGAAAGCCGCGAACTGGATGCGAATGGAGGTGCAGCGCATCCTGCGCGACGCCGGCATGGAGATAACCGACTTCCCTGTAGCGGCGAAAGAGCTTGGCTCGCTCATCGCCAAAGTCGAAAGCCGCGACCTTTCAAACACGCAGGCAAAAGACGTGCTGGGCGCCATGTACGACGGCGGCCTCTCGCTTGACGCCGCGCTGAAAAAATGCGGGGCGGCGGGCGGCAGACTTACCGCGGAGGCGCTTTGCGCCGTAATATCCAAAATATTTGCCGAGCAGCCCGGAGCCGTTGAAACGATCAAAAACGGCGCGGACAAAAAAGGCGCGAAGCAGAAATTCCTTCAGGGCCTCGTCATGCGCGAGACAAGAGGGAGCGCAGACCCGACGGAAGTAGCAAAAACGCTGGCCGAAATGCTGGCCAAATAACGGAGTGATTTTGAGGGTTCCGTCAATAGAGGCCTCACATTGAACGTATTATTGACGGAACTCTCCAAAGCAAGTATTATCAATAGGTCATAGCGAATCATTATAAGAAGCTTCAACAGCACAGAAGGAGTGAAAGTAATGGGGACACGTAAACCGGAGGACATTCGCAGCATTGCGCTCATTTCACATGGAGGCGCTGGCAAGACCACTCTCAACGAAACATTTCTTTTTGACGCGGGACAAATTTCCCGCCTAGGACGAATCGAAGACAAGAACACAGTCTCTGACTTTGATTCAGAGGAACAGAAGCGCGGCATTTCAATAAGCACAACTCTTTCAACAATCCCGTACAAAAATAAGACCTTATATGTCATGGACACGCCCGGCTTTGCCGACTTTGTCGGAGAGCAGCGCTGCGCGATGCGCGTGGCCGACGGAGCGCTCGTCCTCGTGAACGCCACCGCTGGCGTCGAAGTGCAGACGCAGAGCGTATGGGAATTTGCCGAGACCTTTGAAACGCCGGCAATATTCTTCATAAGCAAACTTGACAGAGAAAATACCGACTTTGACGAAGTCGTAGATGATATACGCGAAAACATTTCCGAGCGCGCAACGCCGCTCTTTCTGCCGATAGGCCGCGAACTCCAGTTCAAGGGGCTAGTCAACGTCCTCACCGGCAAAGCCTATATGTACAAAGGCGACGGCACAAAAGATTTCACAGAGTGCGCCGCCCCCGCGGAGATGGAAGAGGCCATCGCCTCCGCGCGTGAAACGCTCGTAGAGCGTGCCGTCGAAGCCGACGACGAACTGATGATGCGCTACCTTGACGGAGAGGAAATATCAATAGAAGAACTTCTCGGCGTGCTGCGCAAAGCAATATGCGCGCGCTCCATATATCCCATCATCCCGGGCTCCGCTACGCTGAACGTAGGCGTGCAGCAGCTCATGGACGTCATCGTCGACTACATGCCGTCGCCGAAGGACATGCTTAAACGCGCGGCGCTCAAAGGTGAAGAGGTCGTAAACATCCCGCCCGACGAAAACGGACATTTCCTCGCCTTCGTCTTCAAAGTCATGGTCGACCCCTATGTAGGCAAACTCTCGTTCGTCAAAGTATTCTCGGGCCACATGACGAGCGACCAGACCATCTACAACGTCACGCAGGAACAGGAAGAGCGCGTAAGCTCCTTCCGCCTCATGAAAGGCAAAGACAGCGTTGAAACAAAAGAAATAATCCTGGGCGACATCGTAGCCATCCCGAAGCTTGAAAGCACCATCGCGGGAGATACGCTCGGCCTCAAGGGCGAAGTGCTCCAGTTCCGCCCGATACAGTTCCCGAAGCCCGTCTACAGCGTAGCCGTAGTTCCAAAAAGCCGCGCCGACGAAGACAAGCTCGGAAACGCCATCACAAAGACGCTCAAAGAGGACCGGACTCTCTCCTACACGAAAGACCCGGAGACGAACGACGCCGTCCTTTCAGGAATGGGCGACATGCACCTCGACATCATGCTCTCAAAGATAAAAGAACGCTACAAAGTAGACCTCGAAACGCGCACCCCGAAAGTTCCCTACCGCGAGACGATAAAGAAAAAGGCGAGCGCCCAGGGCAAACACAAGAAACAGTCCGGCGGACGCGGCCAGTACGGCGACGTCTGGTTTGAGCTCGCTCCTCTTGAAAAGAACGCCGGCATCGAATTTATCGACCGCGTAGTCGGAGGCGCCGTACCGCGCAACTTCATCCCGGCCGCGGAAAAGGGACTTCGCGAAGCCGCCGCGCGCGGATTCCTCGCGGGATACCCGTCAACAGACTTCTCCTGCGCGCTATTCGACGGTTCCTACCACGACGTCGACTCATCTGAAATGGCCTTTAAAATCGCGGCCAGCATCGCCTACAAAAAGTGCATGGAACAGGCAAACCCGATACTGATGGAGCCCGTCATGAACGTAGTCGTGACGGTGCCGGAGGACTGCCTCGGAGACGTCATGGGCGACTTCAACAGCCGCCGCGGACGCATCATGGGCATCGACAGCGAAGGCAAACTCCAGATAGTCAAGGCCCAGTGCCCGCTGTCAGAAATGTTCCGCTACGCCATCATCCTGCGCTCAATGACCTCGGGACGCGGCTCCTTCTCAATGGAATACAGCCATTACGAAGAGGTGCCCGGCGACATAGCCAAAAAGGTCATCGACCAGGCCGCGAAGGATCGCAAAGAGGAAGAAGAATAGTACCTTAATACAAATCCGCAAGAGGGCGTCCGTCATGGACGCCCTCTTTTTAAGAGGCCGGCATAATGAAAAACATAAAACAGATAACGCTCATATTTCTCGCCTACTACGGCATAACGTGCTTTTCAAACATCTATTTCATCTTCGGCCCGTTCTATGAAAAAATGGGCGCGACCCCGCAGCAGACGGGCCTCTTCCTGAGCCTCTTCTACTTCGTCATGCTCATCTGCCGCCCGCTTGGAAGCAAAGTGATGGAAAAATTCGACATCAGACGCGCGCTTGTCGGCAGCTCCGCGCTCTGCGCCGCGGCCTCCGTAGGCGTCGCGCTTTCGCTGCACTGCGTGCCGCTGCTGCTCTTCTTCCGCGCACTCACAGGCCTCTGCGTCAGCGTATTTGCCGTCTCAGCCATCGCCGCCCAGTCTCTCTTGCTTGACGAAAAGGCGCGCGGCTTTGGCTTCGCGCTCTTCACCACCGGCTCGCTGCTGCCTATGGCCACCATCGTTCCCTTCTGCGACTGGCTCCAGCAAAATAATTACGACACGCTCTACCTGTGGCTTCCGGCGGCGACGGCCCTTCTCTGCACGGCTGTAAGCTGGCCCGTCAAGAATTTGAATTATCACGGCGAACACAAAAAAGCGTGGGGGAGCTACGCGGACCTGCTCAAAACACCCGCCATCCCAGCGCTGCTCGCCACCGCTATGGTCATGTCGCTCGCCGACGCAATGACGCTCTCCGTGGCCTCGCTTGCGAACGAACGTTTCATTACGGTATCCGCCTTCATGATAGCCTCCTCTCTCGCCGGCATCGCCATCAGAACTATAGCCTTCAGCCTCATCGCTAAAATCCCCCGCGTACACCTCGCCGCACCGGCCGCGGCACTTATGGGCGCGGGACTTATCGGCCTCTCGCTTTCCTCAGGAGGCGCCGCCTTTATGGCCTTCGGCGCGCTCTTTGGCATAGGTATAGGCATTGGCTTTCCAGTCGACCTCGCGCTCGTGGGCGACCTGCTCGCCCCGGAATACCGGCCAAAGGCGACGGGCCTAGTGCTTCTTGTCATCGACATAGGCTGGATGATAAGCCCGCTCATCTTCGGCTTCTTCTCGCCCGTCATAGGCGCCACGTGGACCTTCCGCGTAATGGGCCTCTTCGTCGTCTCAGCCGCCGCCGCCCTCTATCTGCAATTCTGGAGAAAATGTAAAATAGGCTGACGGAGAGAAGAAGAAAAATGATATAATCCAGATAAAATCGGCGCCGCATGCAGGCGTTTCCCTGCTGGGTTATAATAAACGCCCGATTGTAACTACATAGGAGGTGTCTCTTAGGATGAACTTTCGATACAATAAAAAATCACAGGCATTCACGTTGGTGGAACTTTTAATAGTGCTCATAATCATAGGAGTGCTTGCGGGGGGCCTCTGGCTCGCCTTCGGCGGCTCGGACGCCAAAGCCCAGGAGACCGCCTGCCTCGGAAACCGCGAGACGATAAAAACGGCCTGGTCGATGCACAAATTCGCTAACGGTAGCCCTGTCGACTTAAATACATTTGTCACCAACAGCAATTACAAAGAATTTGTAGACAGCGGCAACTGTGCGTGTCCCACGACGCACAAAGCATACACCGTTGTAGATGGCCAAGTTTACTGCGAGGAGCATAGTTCCTCTCAAGCAGAGGCGTCCGTGAGAGATTATATAGCGTTGAAAGATGCCGATACCTTGAAAAATGGTAGCACAGCCGAAATATTAGTAATCATGGATTCATTAAATAAATTGCTCACAGAGGCGATGAAAGATTATAAGATTGATTTTAACGGCGAATTCAATAAAACCAGAATAAACGAAATGCTGGCAGCATTAAGTAAAAACGAAGCTATTGCTAAATCCAATATTAAAGATTTTTTGACAACTGGCACAGGTGGAACTCTGTCTGATTATGCCATAGGATTAAACAGCAGCAAACAATTTAACGCACTAATGGTTAAGTCAGGTAATGATGTGTATGTCGTCTATGCTAATGGTGCGGTTTATTATTGCGCAAACCAGCACAGCGCAGATAGTAAGTCTTATTTAGCAGATCAAGCTAAAGCTGATGCCTACTGCGTTGATGGAGCCACGGTTATGGTTAACGGCACACCGGCCCCATCCAATTGGAAAAAGGTTAGGTAGGAAGGTCATTCGGTAGTGGCTGGATAAGCGTTAAGTGTTATTTGAGGCGTAGATTGAGAGGTGATTTTTCTATATAAACTAATCACCTCGGAGTAACCGACGCCGTGTTGATGATATTAAATTTCTTGCCGTTTTCTTTTGTTAAAGTTTTTGATGAAGTATCATGATATCAGCTGCAAACAGGGAACCGCGCCCTCCCCAGAGTCAGCATCGAGATATCTTGATCGCCTTGCCTTCGTCTATCCGGTAGTTTCTGTAATAGAGCGCGAGGTCGCAGAGGACTAGCGTGGTGTTTAGCGTGTATGGGATGAGCAGGTAGGCGCTTGTGTTGGCAAACAGCACTTTGGCGATCCCAGCGGCGTATCCTACTAGGATGATGAGCATGAAGGAGAGGCTCTTGCCTTTTCTCGTGCGGCTGACCCATGACTTGTAGATTGAGGCGGGCCACGCCGCGGCGAAGCAGAGCAGCATCACTGTTTCGAGTATGGAGCTTAAATACATTTTTATCTGTTCCTTTCACGTATATATCAAAATTTTCGTTTATTATACCCTAAAACGCCGCGCCTTTGGGTGCGGCGCGGCGTTTGCAAGCGGCCTGACGTTACGCGAACGCTGTCATTCTCTTTGCCGCGTGCGCCGTCTGCGGCAGCAGCTCCCATATCAGCTCGCGCTTCTCTGTCACGTTTTGAAGCGCTTCAAAGGAAATAGTCCATATCTCGCATGGCTCGGCCTCTTGTGGGATTTTTGTAAAGAGGGGAGCCAGCTCCCGTGCAAGTTCTGCCGCGCGTTCTTCTTTTTCCGTGACGAAGACGAGCCAGCAGACGCTGTCCTGCTCCTGCGTGTCTATGTCGAAGTAGCCGGGGAGCATGACGCGGCGCTCCAGCGTCGTCCATCTGAAAAATTCGGAGGCCGTGCGCGCGGCCGAGGCGCTTTCTTCGCAGAAGACGAAGAGGAAGCGGTCCGCGTTTATGAGGCGCAGCGGGTCGTGCGGGTGGCCTTTGAAGTCCGTATAGTGGATGTAGTCGTAGTAGCAGATGTAAAGAAGGTCCGGCGTAAAACCGCCCATGTTTTTTTCGTTTGCGGCAAGCCACGCCGCGGTCTTTTTTGCGTAACGCTCCGTTGTGCGGCTTTTCAGCCCTACTGTGGGAAATTCTTCGAGCATCTTTTGATAGGCTTCGTTTTGCGTGTAGCTCCAATCCACGCAGCGGTCGCTGGGGAATATTTTAAGTTTCTGACTGTTGAGGTATTTTTTTATGCCCCAGCGCTGCGCGTGCTTTTTGTTGAGCAAGTCCATCAGTTCCGCAGCGCGCGCCGCTTTTGCGGGTGCCTCGGGTCGCCCACCGGGCGCATCTTCTATATAGGAGGCTTTCGCGAGCGGCGCAAAGCGCGCCGCGCCCTCTTCGGTAAGAAAGAAGCAGCCGTCTTTTTCGGCAACGAGCCCCGCCTCTTTGAGTTCCTCCAAAGATGATATATCCTCGTTTTCTCGGCGCAGCATTTCAACGGTCCAGCATGGATGCAGAGAGTCGAAGCGAAGCAGCAGGTTTTCGTCCATTTTATATCGTCTCCTTTCTGTTTTAGGCGGCGGCGATATTATGTCGGCCGCAAATCCAGCATAACATATTTTGCTTTAAAATTCCCGCGGATGATTTTCACTAAATGGGAAAAATTAGTGATAAAAATCAAAAATTCCGCTTGACCCTTGTAATAAAGTGGAATAAAATATCCATTATTCCATTATATCTTTGGGAAAGGGGAAATTAAGCTGAATCCAATCGTAGACCTGCCGGAACCGCTGCTTCTTGGCCTGCACGCACTGGGCGAACTTGCTCAGGAACCTGACAGGTGTCTCACGACGCAGCAGGTGGCCGCGCTGCTCGGTACGACGGAGCCTCATCTTTCAAAAGTTTTGCAGCGCCTCAACAAAGGCGGCCTTATAAAATCTGTTCGAGGCCCGGGCGGCGGTTACAAGCTGAACTGCGTGCCCGCGGAGACGCCGCTTTATTCTATTTTTGTCCTTTTGGGCGGCCCCTTTGAAGCGAGGGGATGCAGCTTGGCCGGCTGCCGAGAGCACAAATGTTTCATCGGCGACATGGTCGACGAGCTTTCGCGCGCTCTCTTTCGTTATCTTGAATCACGCACGCTTGCGGACTTCACCTCTTATTATTCTTCCGGCACAGACGTAAGCATCGAAATTTCCGTTATCACCCCCAGCCTGGGGCAGAAGCACCCAAATTTTGGGAAAATAAACTAGAAATACAGAGAGGATCGTGTTCATTTGAAGATTTTGAAAGGTATTGCCTGCGCTTTGGCCCTCCTTTGCGCGGCGCAGACGGCGGCATTTGCGGAAGGCTTCGGCGTCTATGAGTGGAGCGCGTCGGGAACCGCTATGGGAGAGGCCTACATGTTCGGCGAAAACGACCCGGCCGTGCTCGCCTACAACCCGGCCCAGATAACAAAGCTGGACGGAAAATATATGAGCATTGGTACAAGCTGGGTCAACCCGGCGGTTTCCAGCTCATTCAACTTTATGGGCAAACCGGAACAGGATTGGGACAACGAATACAGCCCCGCAGTTATTCCTTATTTCTATTACGCGCAAAAAGCCGGTAAAAATTCATGGTGGGGCCTCGCCCTCTTCGCGCGCTACGGCAACCAGATAGAGTACGATGATATGTGGCCGGGACGCTACGACACGGTCTATTCTGGAATAAAGGGCCTAACGCTTCAGCCGACCTATGCCTTTAAGATCAACGACAAACTGTCGATGGGCGTCGGGCTGGACATCAACTACATTGAGCTTAGGATGAAAAAGGACGTTCCCTTGATAAAAGACCTGAGCAAATTTGGCGCATCTAAATCGTCATATCTTGCGGATACGCACTCCGATTTACAGGGCGACACTACGAGCATAGGCTGGGTCGCCTCCCTCATGTACGATTTCACACCCAAGACCTCTATGGCCGTTATGTATCGCGCGAGGGTCAAGCATACGATGGATGCCGACACAGATTTTGATTATTCCATGACTCCATACGGCAGGGCCCTGATGGCCGCAAACCCGGCTGTTGGCAAACAACTGCTTGCCGGCCTTCCCCGTACATCCGGCTCGCATGGAACCGTCACGCTGCCTGATTCCATCACCATAGGTTTGGGCCATAAGTTCAACGACAGAACGAGAATGGAATTGAGCGCTGTTTGGACGAACTGGGCCACCTATGACAACCTCGACATCTATTTTGACGCCGCCGCGCTCAAGAACACGCCTGCGCTCGCAAGAAAAGACTGGAAGGCCTCGTGGCGCCTTGGAGTAGGCATTGAGCATAAACTGAGCGATAAGTGGAGCATTATGGGCGGTTATGTCTTTGACCAGAGCCCCGTTCCCTACGACACGATGGATTTCACCGTTCCCACAGGCGACCGCCACAGGGGAAGCATAGGCTTTAAATATCGTCCGAACGCGAACGGCGAGTTGGCCTTTGCCTACAGCGCGATATGGGCTGGCACAAGAGACGTATATTCGCATGTAGGCAATATGGACTTCACCTCGGCGCATCTGCACGACGGCCTTACTCAGATCGTTTCGCTCGGCTACACCATCAAACTTAAGTAACGACTGCACCAAATAAGAACCTGAATTTCACGCGGCCCGCGTTTTTTTGGCGGGCCGCTTTTTTAATATTCTGAAATTGTCGGTTTTATCTCCAAACTCTTGTCAATTTAAATTAAAGTTGTATGCTACACCTGTGTGCGGGTAATGTAAAGTGTTTGTTACTTTTTTCTTAAAGTAACGATATTCAGCTTAATATGGACAGAACTTTGAGGAGGAAATTTTTCATGGCAACGCAGGGTCATTTTGTAGATTTGGAGAGCTTTAAAAGACTCAACGCCACACCAATCAGAACAACCATCGAGACGGCCTTCTATGGCAACAATGTAACTCCGGCAGACGACCTTAAGATGGCTTACGACATTGCAAAAAACAGCCCGGGAACTGTCGAGCTGACCGGTATGCCCGTATTTCGCCCCACGGAGCTTGGACTCCCTGAAGATTCAAACGTTCTGCTTTTTAACGACGGTGCGATCTTTGGACGCTGCGCCGCGGCGCGCAGGATAACGGGCCAGCCCGGCGTATCTGTGCCGGAAATGGCGACTCTTATCCGCGAGGCCATACACAACGGGCGTTTCCGCCGCTTCTATTCAGCGCAGGCGGTGATCGGCCTTGACGAGGACTTCATGGTCAAAGCGCACCTTATGACCCCAGAGGGCTTTGAAAACAACCTTTACAGTTGGATGCTGAACTTCCAGTATCTGAACGAAGAGTACGCTAAACGTTACGCGAACTCGCGCGACCTGCCAAACGACGGAGACCTTTTCGTCTACACAGACCCATATTGGACGCACCCCGACTATCCGCTTGGTCTCGCCTTCTTCTCGCCAGAGCAGAACTGCGCCGCCATCCTTGGAATGCGCTATTTCGGCGAGTTCAAGAAGGGGACGCTGACGCTCGCCTGGGGAGCCGCCGCGCGCAACGGATACGCCTCATGCCACGGCGGACTGAAACGTTACAAGCTTAAGGACGGCAGCGACAAAAAATACGTCCTCGCGGTATTCGGTCTCTCCGGCTCTGGAAAGTCCACCATCACTCACGCGAAGCACAACGATAAATACGACGTGACGGTGCTGCACGACGACGCCGTTATCATCAACGTCAAGGACAAATACGCGATAGCGCTTGAACCGGCCTACTTTGACAAGATGCAGGATTACCCGATAGGCTGCCCAGACAATAAGTATCTGCTTTCATTGCAGAACTGCGGCGTCACAGTCATGGAAGACGGCAAAACAGTCGTCGTCAGCGAAGACATCCGCAACGGCAACGGACGCGCCGTGAAGTCGCGCTTCTGGTCGCCGAACAGGATAGACCGCATCGACGAGCCGCTCAACGCCATTTGCTGGCTGATGAAGGACCCGACTCTGCCCCCCGTCGTCAAGCTTACAGGCCCCGCGCTTGCCTCTGTTATGGGTTCGACGCTGGCCACGAAGCGCACTTCGGCTGAGCGCCTCGCCCCCGGCATCGACCCGGACGCGCTCGTCATCGAAAGCTACGCAAACCCGTTCCGCACCTATCCGCTTGCTATGGACTACATCCGCTTCCGCACGCTCTTTGAGGACGGAGTGGAGTGTTACATCATAAATACCGGCTCGTTCATGGACAAGAAGGTCGAAAAGAACACGACGCTTTCCATCCTCGAATCTATAGTCGAGGGGAAGGCAGAATGGAAGAGCTTCGGCGGCGTCCCTGGGATGGAGCTTATGGAGGTTCCCGGCTTTGTTCCCGACTTTACCGACTGGACCTATAAGCAGCAGTTTACAAACAGGATGAACGACCGCCTCGCCTTTATAAAATCACGCGACACGGAAAAGGGCGGCATCGACGCGCTCCCGCCGGACGCGCTGCGGGCGATAGAAAATGTGATCACGTCGCTTAAGTAAACGACGGCTGATAAATAAACAACGCGCCGCCTTCGGAAAGATTCTACGCCGAAGGCGGCCTCTTTTTATCGTAAGGCGGAGCTGCGGAAGAAGTTTTTGCAGTGCGCTGATAAAAAAATGACCGCGCCGTCAGGCGAATTTCGGCAGCGCGTCAAGCAGCGCCCTTGTGTAAGGGTGGCGCGGATTTTTCAGCACTTCGCAGGCGGCTCCGCTTTCGCATAGCTTTCCATCTTTTAGCACTATGATGTTTTTTGCGGCGCGCGCGGCAAGCAGCAGGTCGTGCGTAACGAAGAGCATCGACATTCCCGCCTCCGTGCGGCGGCGCAGCACCTCTATTATTTCGCCGCGCGTGGAGGCGTCCTGCATTGAGGTTGGCTCGTCGCACAAAAGCAGCTCGGGACAAAGCGTCAGAGCGCGCGCAAGCTCCACGCGCTGGCGTTGGCCCCCGGAGAGGCCGACGGCGCGTGAGTTCAATATCCTTTCGTCTGTGAGCCCTACCTCGGCAAGCAGCGACTGCGCGCGGGCTCTGCGTTCTTCTTTTGAGCCGCGCACGTTTGCTATGACCTCCGGCTCCATGACCGCCTCTATTACGGAGAGGCCCGGCGGCAGCGCGCCGTACGGGTCCTGCGGGACATAGCCGCAGCGCCTGCGCAGAGCTCTTAGCTCGGAGGCTGAAAGTTTCGCCGTGTCGCGGCCAAAGAGGGAGACTGTGCCCGACGTGGGAGGGATGAGCGCCATCACGGCGCGTAGTAGCGTGCTTTTGCCGCTGCCCGATTCCCCCACGATGGAGAGCGTTCCGCCCCTTTCAAGCATAAGTTCGAGGCCGTCTATCGCGCGGTTTTTATGTTGTGCGCCTCGTGATTTGAAATCTATCGTAAGTCCTTTTATCTCGACTGCTTTGTTGTTTTCCGTGGTCGCGGTCATATCGTTCACCTACAGCATCGCCGCAATTAGCGCCTTTGTGTGCGCCTCGCGCGGTGCTTCTATTAGATTTTTCGGGCTGCCGTTTTCGATGAGCCGTCCGTCCTTCATCACAAAGAGCATGTCGCAGGCGGAGGCGGCAAGCGGCAGGTCGTGAGTGACGAGCAGCACTGTGAGCTTTTTGTCGCGGCGCAGGCGCTCCAGCAGCTTTAATATGGCGGCCTGCGTTATGACGTCGAGCGCCGTCGTAGGCTCGTCCGCCAGCACAAGCTTTGGCGCGCATGAAAGCGCAAGCGCTATGGCGGCGCGCTGCTTCTGCCCGCCGGATAGTTCGTGCGGGTAGCGTCGCGCCGTATCCGCCGGAAGCTCGACTTCGGCAAGCAGCTCCGTTATCCTCTGACGCGCGCCGTCGCCCTTTAGTCCGAGATGGACATAAAGCACCTCTTCTATGTGCCGGCCTATGGTTATTACGGGCGTGAATGAGTTCAGCGCCCCCTGCGGTATGAGCGCGATCTCACGCTGGCGCAGCCGCGCCAGCGTCTCTTCCGGCGCGTTCAATATGTTGTTTCCCCTGTATGATATTTCGCCGCTTGCGAAAGCGCCGGACGGAAGCAGCCCAAGCAGCGTCATCAGCACGGTGCTTTTGCCGCTTCCTGATTCTCCGATGAGGGCGCTGAAGGATTCTTCCGGCAGCGAAAGCGACAGGTCACGGACGGCACGGCCGTCCGCCGATGAGCTCTCTTTTACGTTGTATGTGACGTTTAGGTTTTTTATTTCTAGCATCATTTCGCGTTGAGCCTCGGATCTATCTTTTCCTCCAGGAATTTCCCCATATCCAAAAATATGAGACAGACCGCCACTATGCCAAGGCCCGGAGGCAGCAGCAGCCACCACGCGCCCTCCGTGAAGGCTCCGAAGGAGTGCGCTTCGTGCAGCATTCGCCCCCATGAGATGAGGCGCGGATCGGAGAGGCCAAGGAAGGCAAGCCCGGCCTCGGAGAGTATCGCGCCGGGCACTCCAAGCGCGATGTTTGCAAGCAGTATAGGCGCCGTCTCCGGCACGAGGTGGCGCCGCAGGATATAGCCGCGTTTTGCGCCAAGCGCGCGCAGCGCCTCGACCCACGGGCTCTCGCGCACCGTCAGCACCAGCGCGCGTATAGAGCGCGCCGTCCCCATCCATGAGAATATCGAAAGTATCAGAACGAGCTGCCAGAGGCCCTTTCCCCAGATGCCGGCGAGCACCATGAGGATGGGCAGCGTCGGAATGGAAAGAAGGATGTCTACAAACCGCATGATGAGCGCGTCGCACCAGCCGCCGATGTAGCCCGCCGCCAGTCCGAAGCCCATGCCCAGCAGGCTCGCTATGACAGTCGCCGCAATGCCGATGATGAGCGAGGTGCGTATGCCGTAGATGAGCAGCGTAAAGACGTCGCGGCCGCGCTGGTCGGTGCCGAGCAGCCCCTGACGCTCTCCGGGCAGCGAGAGCGAAAGCTCCGCGCGCGCCGCTCCTGTGACGTGAAGGCTGTACTTGCCGTGCGTGGGGAAGAGGCGCGATGTGCTTTTGCTGACAAGGGGCAGCCCGATGCGTTGTTTGAAGATCATGTCGCGCCCGTCCATGTTTATCCAGTAGACGGCGCTGCCGCTAAGTTCGTCAAGCAGGATGTCGCCTTCCGGCGTGCGCCAGATTATTTTTACCGCGGCGCCGCGTGCCGCCTCAATTTTGCCTGTTAGCGAAAATATCGCAGGAGGCCCGCAGTTCCAGTCTATCTCCACGCCGTTCAGCTTCGTTTCGTAGCTTTGCGTTGCGGAGAGGGTGCCCGCACGCCACCAGACGGGACGCGCAAACGGAGCGCCAGCCAGCGTGTATGGAGACTGCGGGAGTAAAAACGGCCCCGCCGCGCCTATGAGCGAGATCAATATGAAGGCTATGACGCTTTTTCTTGTAAGTATCTCCTTCATTGCATCCGGCCCTCCACGCGCACGCGCGGGTCCACGAGGCCGTAGGCCGCGTCCGCGAGAAGATTGCAGAAGACGGTGATGAGCGCAAGCAGATAAAAGGCCGCGCCCGCGCTGGGGTAGTCGTTTCCAGATACCGCGTCAAGCAGGAAGGTGCCGACGCCGTGCAGCGAAAAGACGGATTCCGTGATGACCGCGCCAGAGACGAGGCCTGGTACGGACATCAGCAGTATCGTAAGTATCGGCGGCAGGATGGTGCGGAAGGCGTGCCAGACGACGCGGCTTTTTGAAAGCCCGCGGGCGCGAGCCATCAGCGCGAAATCTTCGTTGAGCGCGCGCACCATGAGGTTGCGCACGTAGAGCGCCCAGCCGCCGAAGCCCATCAGCGCAAGCGACAGCACAGGCAGCGCCATGTGCCAGCCGTAGTCGGCTATCACGTTCAGGAAGCCCTGCGGAGAGGGCACGGAGAGCGTGCCGCGCAGCGGGAAAATAGGCAGCGCCTTCGCGAATATCATAAGCAGCACGAGCTGCACGAAAAAGCTTGGGAACGACGAGGTGACGGCGCTTGCGCGCAGCACGATGCGCTCCGCGAGCTTTCCGCGGTCAATCGCCGCCTTGATGCCAAGCCATATTCCAAGCGCCGCGGAAATTATCATAGAGCTTACGGTGAGAGTCAGCGTCACGGGCAGACGCGAAAGAAGCTCGTCCCAGACAGGCTTTCTGCTGAGGAATGAAAGCCCGAACTGGAAGGTGAGCATCTGGCGCAGATAGAGCGCGAACTGTTCCCACATGGGCTTGTCAAGCCCGTATATGGCGCGCAGGTTGGCCTTCGCCTCAGGCGAGAACGACGGGTCTATTATTGTGCTTACGGCGTCTCCCGGCATGAGCCGGAAGAGGACGAAATTCAGCACAAGCACCGCGGCGAGCACTACGACGGATGAAAGCGCGCGTTTTAAAAGCCACCGCCAGCTCATTTCGCGCCGCCTTTTAACATTCTAAAATTGGGGTTGCGCCGCATTATCACATATTCGCCGGGCTTGTAATTTTTCAGCGTGAACGGGCCGCTGCCGACCAGGCCGTATGGGCCGTATTTTTCTTTTTTATCGAGCGGGTCCCAGTTCTGCCAATCCTTTATTTTGTCCACGACCTTTTTGGGAAGGCAGGGAAGCCCCGCGATGTTGTCGAGATACCAGTAGCTCACGCCGTTCATCGAGACGCGCAGCGTAAGGTCGTCCGGGGCGTCTATGCTTTTTATATTTTTTACCGCGTCAAAGAAGCGAGGTATCTTGTTTTTTTGCAGGAACTCCGCCGTCGCTTTTATGTCGCGCGCGGAAAGGCGGCTTCCGTCGCTCCATTTAAGGCCCTTTTTTATCTTAAAGACGAGCTCCGTATGAGCGCCCGCCTTGTCGTTTATCGTGCGCACCTGCCACGACTCCGCGATGGCCGGCATGTTTTCAAGCGTATACGGGTCGACGCCGGTCATAGATTCGTAGATCATCCCAAGCACCTGCCACGAATAGGCGGACGAGGCGGAGAATGGGTTCAGATTGCGCGGCTCTTCCGGCAGCAGCATCACGAGCGGGCGCATTTTTCCGTCGCGCGGCTCCGCCGTAAGCAGCGTCCAGACGTTGTCCGCCGTCATCTTATCTGTGGAAAAGATATTCTTCCATTTTTTTGAGACGGCGGAGACGGAGATGCGGCTGTAGATGGGCACGGTCGGCATCAATTCAAGCAGCAGCCGCTGCGCGCGAGCCGACGCCGCCTGCGCCGCCGCCTTGTCCGGCGCGAAACGCAGCGCGGAAAGAGAGGCGTCCAGCCGCTTGTCTTTTATGCCGCTTACGTTGTAGCCGCCCTCGACGCTCATTGAGCTGTGATAAAAGCTGAAAAGGGAATCAGGGTCGCGGCCCATGCTCCACGCAAGCACCGCCATTGAAAAATCCTTCCTGTCGAGGCGCGATATGAGCGCGGAAAAATCTATAGGGTCCACCTCGACCGGAAAGCCTACGGCGCGCAGAGAGTCCGCGATAAGCTCTGCAAGCTCCGCCGTAGTAGGCGCTACGCGCGCCATAGGCGTCATAAGCTTCATGGGCGCGAGCGCATGGCCGTTTGGCGCGACAAGCGTTCCCGCGATGTCCCATCTGTAGCCTTTTTTCTTGAGCAGCGCGCGCGCCGCCTGAGGGTCGTATATGTCCTCCGTGCTGTTTGGCAGCGCCCACGGAGAAACGGGAGGAAGCCACGAATTGATAGGTTCGCAGTAGCCGGAGAAGATCATGCGCACGATGCTGTTTCTGTCTATCGACATCGCGGCGGCGCGGCGCAGATCCTTGTCCTTCCACGGTATCGACGCGTCGTTCAAAATCAGGAAAAAGGCGTGCATACCCCGCGCAAGCGAGAGTTCTATGTTTTTATTCGTGCTCAGCCGGTCTATGTCGGAGGGGCGCGCGATGTCGCTCAAAATGTCGAGTTCTCCGGCCTCCGCCGCCATTATCTGCGCGTCGGGGTTTGCTATTATGAGCATGGCGACCTCTTCTATCTTCGGGCCGCGGACTGCGTTCAGGTCAAGCTTCGCGGCGCGGCCCGCGCCGGCGGCCGCTAAAATAAAAATTATGGCAATGATGGGCACATATAGTTTTGCAAATTTCACCTGTCTTTTTGTTACTCCTTTGAACTTTTTACGACGATCTCGCGTCCCGGGATCGGCCTGCCCGTCACAAGCTGCAAAATCAGCCGTCCGGCGAGCACCCCCGTCTCGAATGTCGGTTCGTCGGAGCTCTCCTCCATTGTGACGGAGCAGCAGTCCGGCGCTTTGAATCCGAAGGTGACGGCGGGGACGTTCAGCTCGTCCGGGAAACTTGCGGCATCACACCAGACTATACCCTCGGCGTGTCGCTCGTAAAGGGAACTTCTTACATTTTTTGCACGCAGGGGATTGTTTTGCGTCGATTTCAGTAAAATTTCATAGGAAGAGTTTGAAAAGGCGCGGTCAAGCCCCGCGAGAAAGGCGCCGAGCCACGGCCTGTTCAGGTCGCCTACGACGACGCCGACCAGCCCGCTTTTATGCGTGGAGAGGCTGCGAGCGCTGCGGTCGAGCCTGTAATCCAGCGCCCGCACGCTCTCCATCACCTTTATTTTCGTCTTTTCGGAAATTCTGTGGTCGCCGCGCAGCACCCTGCTGACAGTAGCCTTGTCAACGCCGGCGCGCTCCGCGACCTCCTGCATAGTGACCTTCATGCGAAACCAGCACCTCTTTATGCAACCGATTGAATGAATTATAACAGATTGCAGAGAGGGCGTAAAATGTTCAGCGGGAACTTTCTAAATAGTAGCGCGCCTCGGGTGGCACTTGTATGTCGATGCCTGTCTTTTCCGCCATTTTCTCTAATTGACGCCATACGTCGCTATCTGTTCCATTTTTCGGTTCGTCGATGTGGCCGGCATAGGCGACCCAGAGATCGTTAGAGAGTTTTCCGACATAATAGGCGTTGCCTAGCTTTGCGCCGTCCAGATATTTATCCAGCGAATTGGGTGACCCCATAAATATTCTTGTGTCCATCGGCAATTTTCCGTTTTCTAGCTGATACATGATGACCGCGCTTTTCAGAGTCCTCAGGTTCGACACTATCCTTGTAGCCTCCGCCTTGGCGATGACGCCTGTGGTCGCCAGCATCATCATCCCGGCCAGTATGCCTATTATGATTATTACGATAAGCAGCTCCACAAGGGTGAAGCCTTTTCTCCCCGCGCCCATAGTTTTGCCCTCCCAAAATTTAATCTCGCGTAGTTGTCACAATAATACCATTCTATACGAAACGGGGCAAAAAAAGAACCGCCTTTCGGCGGCTCGGTGTTCGTCTGTTGTGCCGGTTGTCCGGCGCGGCAACGGCTTATCGCCAGCGTGACAGGAATTTGGCGTACTCTGTGTCGTCTGTCAGATGGCGGATGGAGTGCAGAAAAGAACGCCCGCCGTCCGCGGGTATTTCCTGCGTCAGGCAGCGCACTCGCGTTTTGGGGATGGGGTGGATATATTCTCCCTCCACAAAATGCGGCGCCATCTCCATCGGCACCGCCTCCGGCACAGTGTCGAGCGCCCAGCTGAAATAGACGGTGTGGTTCGTGTGGTCGTTTACGTCGAGGTCCTGCCAGCGCACCTTCCACGTCTCTTCGATGTCGGGCGCGTCAAGCTCCTCTATCTTTGGATCCTGCGGCAGCGCGTCGGATATTTTTCCAAAAAGCGGAGCCATAAGCTCGCACCTGTCAAGCCGAATCGGGCGCTGTTTTTCAATGTCTATGAGCACCCACCATGTGTAGGCCGAGCCGAGGAATTTCCCCTGCGCGTCCCACAGCTTGAAACTTCTCAAAGAAAAGAGGTTGCGGTACGTCTCCGCGTAGGTTTTTATCCTGATGGCGCCGCTTTCCTTTGTGGGGCAGCTTTCAAGGTCCACGCGGTATTTCCGCAGCACCCACGTCATGTTGTGCGCAAGCGTCTGGCGCACGGAAAGCCCGTACTTTGAGGCGTCAATGTCGGCCATCTGCTGGAACATCTCCAGCAGCACGGAGAATTTCACGCGCCCGCGCGGGTCGATGCCGCTGAACGGGAGCGTGTTTTCAAGCTCAGTCATCGAGGTAGTTGTCGAAATAGCCCTGTATGTATATTACGGGCGTGCCCTTGTCGCCGGAGCCGGAGGTGAGGTCGCAGAGCGAGCCTATGAGGTCGGTCAGGCGGCGCGGCGTCGTGCCGAGCGTCGAATGGCCGAAACGGTCGAGCGCGCCTTTTGCGCGTATCGCCTCTTTGACGGCCTCTTCGGGATTCCCGCCGCTTGCGTTGTCCGCTACGTATTTTAATTTGATTTCTTTGGGCATTCCGCTTAGGCCGTCGGTGAAGCCAGGCGAGACTACAGGGTCCGCCAGCTCCCATATACCGCATACCGGGTCTTTGAAGGCGCCGTCTCCGTAGACGAGCACCTCCGTATCTATTCCCGAGCATTTTTTCAGCTCGTCCTTGAGCTTGTTGACGAAGGCTGTGCAGTCGCGCGGGAAGAGTTTCACGGAATTGTCGTTTGTGTAGTTTGAGCCGAGCAGGCCGTAGTTTTCGTTCCAGCCCATGCCGGGACGGTGCGGCTCGCTGCATATCTGGTCCATTGTGACGACTTTTTTCGCTCCGCCCTTTTCCAGTATGTCGCGGTGTATCGTGCGCGCGTGGATGCTGGCCACGATCACTTGATCTGCGAACTTCAGCGCGGAGAGCGGGTTGTTTGAGAAATGGACGCTGACGCGCTCCGGCGCGATGCTTTTGTATAGCTGTATGTAGTCCACGCCCGTGAAGGGGTGCTTGTATTCTCCGAAGACCTCATAATATTCTTTTTCATCAAAGCATTCGCCGGAGAGATTTTTGTTGTTCAAGTAGTAGTTCATCGGCTCGATTATCTGGTTGCCCACTTCGTCCGACGGATAGGTGAGCACAACGTGCACGCGGCCCTTTATGCCGGCCACCATGCCGCGCAATAGCTGATGAAAGCGGTTGCGCGAAAGTATGGGGCAGATGACGGCTACGTCCCCATCGGGGAATTTTGCGGCGACGTCGTTTGAAATGTCCGCAAGCGTGACATAGTTGCCCTGTGAACGCGCCACGAGAGACTCTGTAACGCCTATGACGTCTCCGTTGCGCATCTCAAATTTATCGCGCGGCGACTGAGCCGCCTTCACTATGCTTTCTGTGATTATTTTTATTATGTCGTCTCCCTGTGTGACGACCGGCAGGCGAATGCCTCTGGAAACTGCGCCAACGTAACGCATTATGATCGTTCCTCTCTGGAATTATATATTTTGAGTTACATCTTATTGTACCACACCTGACCAAAATAATACCAGAAAGCGAAGGCGGACGAGGCTAAATTTGTTCGCCCGTCCGGCTTCGCTTGATTTATTTTGTAAAGAAAGTTTCAAAACACGCGTTTTCGCGCGGTTTGCGGCGTGCGCGCGCCGCAAAAGCGCCGCTATTTAGTGAGCGGGAGCACCTCGTCTTTGAAAAAATCTTCGACTTTATCGGGGTCCACGGAGCAGAATTTGTCGTTTACCGTAACGCAGACGCCCTCCTGGCATTTTCCCATGCAGAAGACGCCGCCCAAGTTTATTTTGTCTTTGAGTCCGTTTTCGGCTATCTGGAACTGCAGCCCCTCTACCACTCTGCGTGAGCCTTTTACGTGACAGGCGCTTCCGATGCAAACTTTGATTTTTATCATAATAAAGACCGACCTTTCATACCGTTATTCGTAATCGACTACGTTGACCCAGTAGAGCAGAAATTCGCGCTCCTCCGCCTTTCCGAGCGAAAGCCTTTCGGCGGCGCGGAGGGGTATCCATTTTTCTATATCCGATTTTGAGAGGCCGCTCTTGTTGCAGTAGAGCGCGGCGTATTTATCAGCGCCGTCTATGTCTCCGGCAAGCCAGAAGAGCAGGTAGGTGCGCGCGGCGTCGGCTGCGGGCGCGCCCTGTGCGGCGCGTTTCCAGTCAACTATATAGTCGCATCCGTCCTCCGTCACGATAAGGTTGCTAGGCGCAAAATCTCCGTGGCAGAGAGCGGCGCCGTCGGGAAGAGATTCCATGCGGATCATCAGGTCGTACATGGCGGTGCTTGAGAGCTCCGCGCCGCGGAAACTTTCCGCAAGGCGCTCTTTGAGCTTCGGAAGCGACGCGCCGTCCTTTGCGTTTATCATGATATGAGCCGCGGCGAAACGTTCCATATATTCGTCGAATTTTTCTGGCGCCTCTTCCATAAGGCGGTCGAGCGTCTTGCCCGGTATGTATTCGGTAACTATCGCCCATTTGCCGTCGGCCTTCGTCACTTCAAGTATCTTTGGAACGCGCAGGCCGCTTTCTTCGACCTTTGCGTGAGCCGCCGCCTCCGCGAGTATAGCGGCCTTTGCGTGGTCTTTGTCAAATACCTTTATACATTTGTCTCCGTCGCGGAAAACGGTTTTTGTGGTGCGGACCGCGATTATTTTTTCCAGCTTCATCTCTGTTACCTCCTATTTGCCGTAGTAGGCTTTAAGGTACATCTCTTTTATTTCAGAAAGCAGCGGGTAACGGGGATTGGCGCCGGTGCACTGGTCGTCAAAGGCCTGTTCCGTCATTGCGTCGAGCGTTGAGAGAAAGGCCGCCTCGTCTATGCCGTATTCTTTTATTGTCTTTTTGATGCCGACGCGTTCTTTGAGGTCGTTTATCGCTTTGATGAGGCTCTCAAGTTTCTCGTCGGCGTTCTTGCCGGAAAGTCCCAGGTAGTCTGCAACCTCCGCGTAGCGCTCCTTGGTGTGCGGGTAGGCGTACTGCGGGAATGTCCCCATCTTGGGCGGCGTCTCCACTGCGTTGAAACGCAGCACATATTCTATCATCAGGGCGTTGGCCGTGCCGTGCGGCAGATGGTGGAAGGCTCCGAGCTTGTGCGCCATTGAGTGGCAGACGCCGAGGAAGGCGTTCGCAAAGGCCATTCCAGCCATAGAGGCGGCGTGCGCCATCTTTTCACGCGCGGTGGGGTCGTTTGCGCCGTTTTCGTAGGCGCGCGGAAGGTAGTCGAATATCGACCTGAGCGCGCGCAGCGCCATTGCGTCTGAGAACTCAGAGGCGAGCATAGAGGCGTAGGCCTCAAGCGCGTGCGTCACCGCATCTATACCGGAGGCGGCCGTCAGTCCCTTCGGCGCGTCCATCATCATGTCGGCGTCCACGATGGCCATGTTAGGCATCAGCTCGTAGTCGGCAAGCGGGTACTTCACGCCGGTCTTTTCGTCGGTTATGACGGCAAACGGCGTCACTTCGGAGCCTGTTCCGGCGGATGTTGGTACCGCGATGAAAGATGCCTTTTCGCCCATCTTTGGGAAGGTGTAGACGCGTTTTCTTATGTCTACGAAACGCATCGCCATGTCAAGGAAATCAGCTTCGGGATGCTCGTACATCACCCACATTATCTTGCCGGCGTCCATAGCCGATCCGCCGCCGAGTGCGATTATGCAGTCCGGGGCAAAGGCGCGCATAGCCTCCGCGCCTTCGCGGGCGCAGGCAAGCGTCGGGTCCGGGGCAACGTTGTAGAAGGTGGTGTGAGTGATGCCCATCTCGTCCAGCTTTTCAGTGATTGCCTTTGTATAGCCGTTGTTGTAAAGGAAGGAGTCCGTCACGATGAAGACCTTCTTTTTGCCAAGCACGTTCTTAAGTTCGCAAAGCGCCACCGGCAGGCAGCCCTTCTTTATATAGACTTTCTGAGGTGTGCGGAACCAGAGCATATTTTCTCTCCTCTCGGCCACGGTCTTGATATTCAGCAGATGTTTGACGCCTACGTTCTCCGAGACGGAGTTGCCGCCCCATGAACCGCAGCCCAGCGTAAGCGACGGCGTTGTGTCGAAGTTGTACATGTCGCCGATGCCGCCGTGCGACGACGGCGTGTTTACAAGCACGCGGCCCGTCTTCATGCGGCCCTTGAAATAATCGAGCTTCTCGCGCTCCGTGACGGCGTTCAGGTAAAGCGACGAGGTGTGGCCGAAACCGCCGTCCGCCACAAGCTGCTCCGCCTTTGCGACGGCCTCTTTAAAGTCCGCCGCACGGTACATGGCAAGGACGGGGGAGAGCTTTTCATGCGCGAACTCCTCGCTTATATCGACGCTCTCGACCTCGCCGATAAGTATCTTTGAACCTTCAGGCGCCTTAACGCCCGCCATCTGCGCTATCTTGCAGGCGCGTTGGCCTACTATCGCCGCGTTTAACGCGCCGTTTACGATTATCGTCTTGCGCACGCGCTCCGTCTCCGCCTTGTTCAGGAAGTAGCAGCCGCGCGCGGCAAATTCCTTCCTGACCTCGTCGTAGATTGTAGATAGCACGATGACGGACTGCTCAGAGGCGCAGATCATGCCGTTGTCGAATGTCTTTGAATGGATGATGGAACTGACGGCAAGCTTGATGTCGGCGCTTGTGTCGATGACCGCCGGAGTATTTCCCGCCCCTACGCCAAGCGCAGGTTTGCCGCTGGAGTAGGCCGCCTTCACCATGCCGGGGCCGCCAGTCGCAAGAATTATATCCGCGCTGTGCATCACTTCGTTTGTAAGTTCAAGCGACGGCACGTCCACCCACGCGATGATGTTCTGCGGCGCGCCCGCCGCCACAGCCGCGTCAAGCACGGTGCGCGCGGCAAGGATCGTCGCGTTCTTCGCGCGTGGATGCGGGCTTATGATTATCCCGTTGCGCGTTTTCAGAGCAAGCAGCGATTTAAAAATGGCGGTAGAGGTCGGGTTCGTCGTCGGAATGACGGCCGCTATTACGCCCACAGGTTCCGCAATGCGCTGCGTCCCGAAATATTTGTCTTCGTCTATGACGCCGCAGGTCTTGACGTCTTTATAATAGTTGTAAATATATTCTGAGGCGAAGTGGTTTTTTATAACTTTGTCTTCAAGCACGCCCATGCCGGTCTCTTCAAAGGCCGCGCGCGCAAGCGGTATGCGGGCTTTGTTTGCGGCCATTGCGGCGGCTTGAAAAATTTTGTCCACCTGTTGCTGTGTGAATCCGGCGAATGCGCGCTGCGCTTCGCGGACCTCGTTCATCCTTGCCGCAAGCGCCTCAACGCTGTCAACTACGGCAAAGCTCTTTTCTGTCTCTTTTTTCATAAATCAACACTCCTGTCAGTCTGCCCAATATCAATGCCAACTTAACTAGTGAAAAATATCTCAATTCGTTGAGTTAATGATAACTTGCCGTATGAGAATAAAGAAGAGACGAGAAAAGAATATCGCTATGCAATTATCAATATAGCATTATCTATTTTTCCTAAAAGAAAAAAGTACGATAAAATTTATAGAGGAGCGTCAGAGAAGAAAAGAATGACCGCGCGCACCGTTTTCAAAAAAGCAGATAACGGTGCTAAAAAGACATGTTATCTGCATTGTTAGAAATGGTATTTTTATTTTTACGCATTACAGTTGAAAAAAGAACCATTATGTGTAAAAATGAAAATAAGAAGGCGGTGAGAAAATGAAATATTATGGAAAGTTAGTTGAACTTGGCTGTTTTTCACGCGAGGATGTAATTGCGCTTACAGGCACAGAGGCCGCGGCGCATTCGCTGCTGCGCGATTATTTGCGAAAGGGTCTGATAGAACGTGTGCGGCGCGATTTTTACGCCGTCATCAGCATAGAGACAAAACAGCCCATACCGACTCGTTATCAAATCGGTTCTCAAATTTTTGCGGATGCCTTCATCTCACATCACAGCGCGTTTGAATATTACGGATGTTCAAATCAGGTCTTATATGAAGTTTATGTCACTTCAAACAGCCGGTTTCAGGATTTTGAGTTTGATGGAGTTTCTTATTGCAGGGTGGCCTCGAAAGGTCGGATGATCCCAGCGCTGTCTGAGGGCGTTCGTGTGACCGATATCGAACGCACTGTTGTTGACAGCATAAACGATTTTGAAAAGATTGCGGGTGTTGAAGAAACGGTACGCTGTATCTCCCTCATACCGACGCTTGATGCGGCAAAACTGCTTGAAGCTCTGGACGTTTATGACAACGGCTTTCTTTATCAAAAATGTGGCTGGCTGCTCGAAGGCTTGCGCAATGTAATAGATTTACCGGATGATTTTTTTAAGGAATGCCGCCGCCATATTTCAAAGAGTAAGAAATACTTGACAAGAGAACGCCGCAATTTTGTTTTACATGAAGTCTGGAGCCTGTATGCCCCAGCCGATGTAAGTATACTGTTAAATAAAGGGACGGCAGACTATGATGCGGTTTGAACGCGTGGCTTTTGGAAGGCTGGCGCGTGAGCTTGGTTTTGTGCGTGACACATTTGAAAAAGTATGCCGCCTTGCCGATATTTTAAAATGTATGGAAGACGACGCGCTGCTTTCAAATTTTCTTGCTTTGAAAGGGGGCACAGCAATCAATCTTACGATTTTGGACCTTCCGCGTCTTTCTGTGGATATAGATCTCGATTTTTCAGAAAATCTCCCACGCGACGAAATGTTCTCCACGCGTCAAAAAATTACAGAACGCCTTGAGAAATATATGAGAGCCTTCGGATATTCTTTAAGTCTGAAGTCTAAAAATTATCATGCGTTGGATTCATTTGTGTATGAATATCAAAATTTAGGCGGAATGAAAGACAATCTGAAAATAGAAATCAACTACATGATGCGCTGTCATGTGCTTCCACCTTTGCGCAGACAGGTAAACATCCAGTGGTTGGACGATAGTCTGACAGTTTTGTGCGTGGCGCCGATAGAGATTTTTGCGTCAAAAATAGTGGCGCTGCTCAACAGAACAGCGCCGAGGGATTTATATGATATTCATAATATGCTGACGCGTGATTTGTTTGGGGCAAACGAGCAGGCCATGCTTCGTAAATGTGTGATGCTGTACAGCGCCATAGCTTCTGACTCTGTGCCGGAAAGTTTTGTTTTTGACAGTATTGCGCGCCTTAAGCAATATAAAATAAAAACTGATTTAATGCCTGTTCTGCGCCGAGGCGAGCAATTTAATTTAAACTATGTACAGAACGAGGTCATTGAATACCTATCAAAACTATTGACGCCTGAAAAGGAAGAACTAAGCTTTTGGGAGGATTTTAACAGAAAAGAATATCGTCCAGAACTGCTCTTTGGCGACAGCGAGGAATTTAAACGTATTGTCGATCATCCGATGGCGATATGGAAGTGCAGCGTTCGAGACGCAAATAAACAGCGCGGCTAGAAAATATTTCTAGCCGCGAGCTTCTTATGAGATGATGTCTGAAACTTATAAGGAAGAGCAAAGCAACTGGAGAATAAATATATAAAACTCAACTCCGCACACTTTGACAGACGGGTTGGCGGCGGGTGGGCGCTGGACCGGCGCAAAGGAACGTCTGTTGTGTCTAATGCAGCATGCCAAAATTTTTATTTTATCGCATTAGCCACTATCTCGGCGGCCTCTTCGTTTATCTTGGCAAGATGTTCTTCTCCCTTGAAGCTTTCCGCGTAAATTTTATAGATATCTTCTGTGCCGGATGGACGCGCGGCGAACCAGCCGTTTTCCGTCGTTACTTTGAGGCCGTCTATCGGCGCTCCGTTGCCTGGTGCGGCGGTCAGCTTCGCCGTGATTTTTTCTCCAGCGAGGCTCTCTGCCGATACGTCGGCGGGGGAGAGCTTTTTGAGGCGTTCTTTTTCTGCGCGCGTCGCGGGCGCGTCTTTGCGAGAGTAGAGCGGGCTTCCAAAGCGCCGCGTCATCGCCGCGTAATGCTGCGCCGGGTCCATGCCGGTTACGGCGGTTATTTCGGCCGCGAGCAGGCTCATTATGAAGCCGTCTTTGTCCGTGCTCCAGGGGGTGCCGTTTCTTTTAAGGAACGAAGCGCCAGCGCTTTCTTCTCCTCCGAAGGCAAGCGTTCCGGTGAGCAGTCCGTCTACGAACCATTTAAAACCTACCGGCACTTCGTAGACTTTGCGCCCAACTCCGGCCGCAGCGCGGTCTATCATGGAGCTTGAAACGAGCGTTTTTCCGGTCATAGCGGAGCCGTTCCATTCTTTTCGGTGGGTAAAGAGATATTCTATGGCCACTGCGAGATAGGCGTTCGGCTGCATGAGGCCGGACTTAGTTACGATGCCGTGGCGGTCGTAGTCTGGGTCGTTGCCGAAGGCGATGTCGTATTTGTCTTTAAGCGCGACGAGGTTTGCCATAGCCCACGGAGAGGAGCAGTCCATGCGTATCTTGCCGTCGTGGTCGAGCGGCATGAAGGAAAAGGTCGGGTCGACCTTTTTGTTGACGACTTCGATGTCGAGGCCGTACCGTTCCGCTATCGGCTCCCAGAAGAAGATGCCGGAGCCGCCGAGAGGGTCCGCGCCTATTTTGAGGCCGGAGGCGGCGATCGCCTTCATGTCGATTATTTCAGCCAGCCCCCCTATGTACCGCGCGACGTAATCAATGAGCTTGACGTTTTGCATGGAAAGCGCCTGTTTGAACGTCACGCGTTTTACTCCTGCGAGTTTTGCGTCAAGCAGATCGTTTGCGCGGTTTTCTATTATTTTTGTTATCTCTGTGCCAGCAGGACCGCCGCTTGGCGGGTTGTATTTGAAACCGCCGTCCTGCGGCGGGTTGTGGGACGGAGTGATGACGACGCCGTCCGCCGTGGGCGCGCCCTTTTGGCTGTTCCATTCAAGTATCGCGTGCGATATGACGGGCGTCGGCGTGTAGGTGAAACCTTGCTGCATACGCAGTTCTACGCCGTTTGCGGCAAAGACGCCAGCCGCGGTGCGCAGCGCCGCTTCGGAGAGCGCGTGCGTGTCCATGCCCATAAAAAGCGGCCCCGTTATGGCGCGCGCCGCCCTATATTCGCAGATGGCCTGCGAGACGGCTGCTATATGGTCCTCGTTGAAGCTGCCTTTCAAAGGCGTTCCTCTGTGCCCCGAAGTGCCGAACGAGACGCGCTGCGCCTTGTCGCCAGTATTTGGGCTTTCCGTGTAATAGGCTGTCATGAGCCTTGGTATATTTATGATAGGACGATCCGTCATATAAAACCCTCCCTTTTCGTTATTTCTTGTTAGCTGCTTTCTGTATCAATAATAACTCATATTTGTCCTTTGATAAACAAAGTTCGCGTTATAATATCGGGATAACGGAGGTGTTTGTGGTATGCCTTTACTTTTGGGAATAGGCGCCCTGCTGATTCTTGCAGGCATTTACATTGTGATGTCGCTTTCGCGTTTTCGCGAAGGCGCGGGCGCCATGGAGCAGACGGCGCGCGAGCTGTTGACGCGGCTGCAAAAGATGGAGGGCCGTCTTGACGATTCGGAGGAACGCGTAGGCTCGGCGCTTGCTCAGATGCGCAAGGAACAGCGCGAGTCCGCAATCGACAACAGAAACGAACAGACGCGCAACATCGGGATATTCGGCGACGCACAGGCGCGGCGCATCAAAGAGATCGGCGATATGCAGCGAGAGAGCCTTACTGCGTTTTCGGGGCAGCTGACTGACATAAGCCGCCTCAACGAAGAGAAGCTCGAGGCTGTGCGTGAGACGGTTGAGAAAAAGCTCTCCGAGCTTTACAAAAGCAACGAGGAAAAGCTTGAAAAGATGCGGGCTACCGTGGACGAGCAGCTTCACTCTACGCTTGAAAAGAGGCTCGGCGAGGCCTTCGCCACAGTCTCCGAACGCCTGGAGCAGGTGCACAGGGGGCTTGGCGAGATGCGTGCGCTAACTTCGGATGTAGGCGATTTAAAGCGCGTGCTGGCAAACGTGAAGGTGCGCGGAAGCTGGGGCGAGATGCAGCTTGGCGCGCTGCTTGCGCAAATACTTACGAAGGAGCAGTACGAGGAAAACGTCTCGACGCGGCCCGGGAGCGCGGAGCGCGTTGAATTTGCCGTCGTGCTGCCTGGCGCGGGCGATGGCGGGAGCCGAGTGCTGCTGCCGATAGATTCAAAGTTCCCGCTTGAAGATTATCAGCGGCTTGTGACCGCCTCTGAAAACGCGCAGCCGCAGCAGGCGGCGGAGGCGCGCCGCGCGCTTCGTCTTAGGGTGCTTGCTGAGGCGGCGGATATTCGCAACAAATATCTGGAACCGCCCTTCACCACCGATTTCGGCATACTTTACCTGCCGATAGAGGGCCTCTATGCGGAGGTGCTTCAGATAGACGGCCTCTGCGAGCAGATGTCGCGCGACTTCCGCGTCGTGCCGGCGGGGCCGACCACTATATGCGCGCTGCTCAACAGCCTTCAGATGGGCTTTAGGACGCTTGCCATAGAAAAGCGTTCCTCCGAGGTGTGGGCGCTTCTTGGCAAGGTGAAGAGCGAGTTTGAAAAGTTCGGAGAGGTGCTTGACAAGACGCGCCAGAAGATAGACCAGGCCGGCAAGGAGCTTGAACGCGCCGGCACGCGCACAAGGGCTATCAACCGCGCGCTCTCCGGCGTGCAGAAGCTTTCCTCGTCAGACGAAGCTCTGCCCGCGGTTTTTGACGCCGACTGTGAAAAAGAAGAAGAACGCGGCGATATAATTGACGATTGATTGCAAACTGGCTATTATGGCTTATAAATAATCAATGAAAGGAAGTTTTGCAATATGAATAAAACTCTTCATGATATAGCTGACGCGCAGTTTGAGCCCATGCTTAGGGATCTTCGCGCATCAATATCCATTCCCAGCACTCTGGACGAGGCCGCGGCCACAAAAAAGGATCCGTTTGGGCCGAAGGTCTCCGCGGCGCTTGAACAGTTTCTTGCCTGCGCGGCATCGCTTGGCTTTGAGACAAAGAACATCGAAAACGCCGCAGGATGGGCGGAGATCGGTTCTGGCGACACGCTTGTCGGCATTCTGGCGCATCTTGACGTCGTGCCAGTCGGCGACCTGTCCGAGTGGAAATATCCTCCGTTTGCGGCGGAGGTGGCGGACGGCGCGCTTTGGGGCCGTGGCGTTGCTGACGACAAAGGGCCGGCCTTTGCCGCGCTCTATGCGCTGAAGGCGGCATCCGATGCCGGCGTGCTGAACGGCAAGCGTTTTCGCGTCATCGTAGGCGGCGACGAGGAGAGCGGCAGCCGCTGTATGCGGCGCTATAAAGAGACGGAAGAGATACCGGCTTACAGTTTCTCGCCAGATTCGTCGTTCCCGCTCATAAACGCCGAAAAGGGAATGGCCAAGGTCATCTTCTCGAAGAAGATAATCAAAGAAGAAGAGTTTGCTGACCTTCCTGCGCTCGTATCACTTGCGGGCGGTTTCCGCTACAACGTCGTGCCCGACAGGGCGGAGGCGCTCTTTGAGGGCCTCTTCCCGGAAGAGGAGATGCGCCGCATATCTGAAATGAAAAATATCGAAGTCCGCGTCGAAGGCGCGCAGACGCGCGTCAAGGCCTTTGGAAAAACGGCGCACGCGATGGCTCCTCACACGGGAGAAAACGCGCTGCTTACGCTCTTTGCCGCCGTCGGCAGGCTCATGTGGAAGCCTGTAGAGGCAAAGGATTTTATCTGCGACATGGGCTTTCTTTTTGCCGACACCTACGGCAAAGAGGCGGGCATTGCAAAGAGCGACGAACTCTCCGGCCCGCTTACGTGGAACGCGGCGATAGCCGATGTGACGCCTAAGTATGCGGAGCTTAAGGTGGACATACGCTATCCCGTCACCGTGAATTGGGACGAACTTTGCGCGGAGCTTAAAAATGCCGCAAAACGCGCGGACGCGGAGCTTGTTGTGGATATACACAGCGCCCCTCTCTTTGTGGACCCGAAATCGCCGCTCGTTGAAAAACTGCTGAAAGCCTACAAAAACGTCACGGGAATAGAGGCGCAGGCCGAAAGCACCGGCGGCGGAACCTACTGCCGTTCGATACCGAACGCCGTCTCCTTCGGGCCGAACTTCCCCGGAGAACCTGACCTCGACCACCAGCCCAACGAGATGATGACGCTCGAAAACCTGAGAAAGCTGCTGCATCTTTACGCGGAGGCGGTGGCGCTGCTCGCCGAGTAGGAGCGGGCTGCTATAAAATAAAGGTGCAAGAGGCGGCGAACTGGGATACCCGTTCGCCGCCTCTTGCGCCTTTACAGTATTTTGCCTTTTTAGGGTTTCGTATATTTTCCTATGAAAATTATTGCGCCGCTTCGGTTGTCCTTTATCAAATAGATGAAGGGGCGTTCGGCGCGGAATACCACTGCGTCGTTGTCCTGCGGAGGAAGCGACATCTTCATCATGATGACGGCGGTCGCGGCCGCAGCCTCGGTGCCCTCTTCACCTACCTCGATGAAGGTCTTGTGCAGTATGTTGCTGATGTAGATATTGTTTTCTCCCGTTATGCCGGAGAAGTTCGCCTCGCCGGCCTTGAAGGCGGAGGGCATCCCAAGCGCCGCAAGCACGGGCGCCAGTTCGTAGTCGTTTTCCTGCTTGAATTTAGGGAGGAAGATTTTAACGCGCCGGGGCGACATCGCCGCGAGCCATTCGTCGAACTGATTTGCGTTCATCGCCTTTTCAAGCGTCTGTATATTTGAGCTTTTGTCGGGCAGCAGCACTATCATCGAAAAACGGTCGTCCTTGTAGGGCAGCTCCACCATCTCAGCGTCGCTCAGTTTCGCGTAGTTCACTTTGTCGCCGGTGCGGCTCATGGTGACGACGTTCACGCTTTTTGCCGGCGTCGGCCAGAAGGCGCGCGGCTGGCTTTTTTCCGGCTCAAATTCCTCAAGCCACGAAGATTTGAAGTAGACGGCGTTGGCCAGCACCATTAGAGTGTTTTGGGTGAGGATGCCGGGCTGGATGATGTTTTCGATTTTTTTGTTTGTCTGCTTTGAGACCCAGTTGTTTATCGTTTTGCGCGCCGCCTCGGGGCTTGCTTTGTAGTTCAGCGGCGTCATTTGAGCGTTGTACCAGTGTTTTACGGTCTGCGAAAATTCGGGAAGTATTTTCGTTCCCTTCGCGGGCCAAATGGAATTTGCAGCGCGCAGCTGCGCCGTATCCTGCGGGACGGCGTTCAGTTCGTTGATGAGCGCGCCCATGTTCTTATGAATATCGGGAACGAGGAAAAGCACCTTCGCCATCTGGGCCTCCGTCACTCCGCGAGCGCCGGCGTAGCACATAGAGAGGGCCGAGATGACGCTGTAGGGCGAGACGAAAAGGCTTTTATCCTTCTGCGCGGCGGCGAGTCTGCCGTAGAGGTCAAAGGTGAAGCCGTTTACCGCGGATGCCGCCTTTACTGTGAGCGCTTTCGGATTTGCGGAGAAATCGTCGTTTGTCTCTATGGCGCTGAGGCCAGCGCGCATCGCCGCCATCTCGATGTCGTTGCGTATGGTCTCATAATCGTAGCCCGCCTCTTTGAAATAGGGGCGGTAGGACTGCGCCAGCGTGCGCATAGCGGCGAGGCCGTCGCTGTCAAGCTTGTCGATCTCCTTTTCAACATGCTTGAGCGCCATGACGAGCATACTTACCACCTGCGGCTGAGTGAACGCGCTCTTTCCTGGCTCCACCTTTTCGTCGATTAGCCCCTTGTCGGAGAAGCTCCTCAGAAGATGGTAGGTCCAGTGGAACGGCGGAATAAGCTCCTGCGTCTGGGCCGAAGCGGCAAGCGGCATCAAGAAGGCCGCCGCCATCGTTAATATCAAAATTTTTAGTTTCATTAAATTTCCTCCTGTTTATAGGTGTGTCGCCAAATATTCAATTTACGGCTGCTCCGCATGTGGCATAGATTATAGCCTAAAAAAAGAGAAAAAGCCCGTTATAATTGCCGCCATTGCGTCATAAACTTATTGGCAGGTGATAAAATTAGCCTGTAGGCAAAAGAATATCAGATACTCACAGGAGAGTGACATCTTAAAATGAACGAACTTAGAGTAGACGAAGGTAAATGCACAAAGTGCGGCTTATGCGTGCGCCTGTGCCCGACGCAGATCATAAAATTCGGAGACTTCGGTTTCCCGGAGATGGACGAAAGACGTAAAAATCGCTGCATAGAGTGCGGCCAGTGCGTGCTTTTCTGTCCAGCCTGCGCGAACGACCTTTCATTTATGGAAAAAGAGAGACTTGTAAAGGTCGCGGATATAAAAATGCCGACGGACGAAGAGGCGCAGGACCTTCTGCGTACACGCCGCAGCATTCGCCAGTTCGACGAAAGGCCGCTTTCGCGCGACGAGCTCCATCGTATATTTGAGACGGTGCGCCAGGCGCCCACAGCCGTCAACGAACAGCCTGTGCGCTGGATAGTTTCTGACAGCCCTGACAAGACGAAGGAGATAACGAACCTCGTGCTCTGCTGGCTCCGCGAGGAGATATTCAAAGACCCGACAAGCCCTCAGGCGCTGCTTGGCGCCTCTATGATAGCGCACGCGAAGGAGGGGCGCGACCTGCTGCTGCGCGGCGCGCCGCACGCGGCGATCGCCGTCGTGCCGAAGAGCCATCGCTGGCCCGAGGACGGCGTCATAGCGCTCACCTATTTTGAGCTTTCGGCGCACGGTATGGGCGTCGGATGCTGCTGGGGCGGCTACCTCACCACCGCGATACGGAATTTCAAGGGCCTGCGCGAATATCTTGGCATAGGCGAGGACGAACACGTCTGCGGCGCGCAGATGTTCGGCTGGCCGAAGATAAGGCCGTCGCGTCAGTACGCGCCGCGCAGAGATGTAAAGATAGATTGGGTGAAATGACGCAAACCCGCACTCTGACCATCGGAGTGATGGCCCATGTGGACGGCGGAAAGACGACGCTTACGGAGCAGTTGCTTTTCAGATCCGGCGCAGTGCGCTCCCTTGGGCGCGTTGACGACGGCAGCGCCCACACGGATTTCATGGACTTTGAGCGCAGACGCGGCATCTCCGTGCGCTCTGCCTCCGCTCTCATACACTGGAACGACGCTAAGATTTTTATTATCGACACGCCGGGACACAGCGACTTTGCGGGCGAGGCGGAACGCGCCATGCGCGCCATAGACGCGGCTGTGGTGGTCGTCTCCGCCGTGGAGGGCGTCCAGTCGCATACGGAGCTTATATGCCGCTCACTTGAAGAGGCCGGCATCCCGGCCGTCTTTTTTATAAACAAGACGGACAGGACGGGCGCCTCAGTAGAGGATACGCTTTCCTCGCTTCGCGCGCTTTTGGGCGTAACGCCGCGCGCCGTGGATGTGGGCGACGACGAGGCGCTTGCGGAGGCGGCGGCCGAGTATGACGACGCGGCGCTTGAAAAATATTTTGACAAAGGCGCCGCCGCGTTTACGAAAGAGGAGCTGCTGCGGCTGCTTGCCTCCGCCTTTTATTCAAAAAAGCTCGTTCCATATATCAAAGGCTCCGCGTTAAAAGGCGAAGGCGTTGACGAACTTCTCTCACTGCTTGCGATGCTTGCTGAAAAAAAGAACGAAGATGGGCCGCTTTCAGGCGTCGTCTTCAAGGTCGAGCACAACGCAGCGCTAGGCCGCGTCGCCCATCTGCGACTTTTTTCCGGCACGCTGAAAAACAGAGAGGTCATTCGGGCCGCCTCCGGATGCTGTGAAAAGGTGACGCAGATTCGCGAAGTGACGGGCGCAAAAGAGTTCGACACAGGCATACTTTCGGCAGGGGAGGCGGGCGCCGTCTACGGACTCGCCTCTATCGCAAGCGGAGAGGTGATAGGAGAGCCGGCCTTCGTGCCGCCGCGAGCCGCGATGGCCTCTCCCATGCTCCGCGTAAAGATAGAACCAAAAGACGAGCAGCGCTATCCCGCGCTTGTCGCGGCTCTTGCGGAACTCTCCGCGGAGGAGCCGCTGCTTGACGTTATATGGGAGAAGGAAAGCCGCGAGCTGCTTGCGCGCGTCACTGGGCTTATCCAGATAGAGATACTGGAGGCCCTCTTAAAAGAGCGCTTCGCCATTGAAGCGAATATCAGCGCTCCGATGATCATATATAAGGAACGGCCGTTGAAAAAGGCGCGAGGCTACGTGGAATATACAATGCCGAAGCCCTGCTGGGCCGTGATGGAGTTTGAGATAGAACCTCTTGCCCCCGGTTCTGGCGTAGTCTTTGAGAGCGTCGTAGACAACGACAAAATATTTACGCGCTATCAGGCGCAGGTGCGCCAGACGATACCGGAGGCGCTTCGTCAGGGGCCGCAGGGCTGGGAGACGACCGACTTAAAGATAACGCTGACAGGCGGGGAACATCACACCGTCCACACTCATCCGCTCGACTTTATGCTGGCTACGCCGATGGGCGTGATGGACGCGCTCGTAAACAGCGGAACGGAGCTGATGGAGCCTATTCAGAAATTCAGACTTGCGTTCCCCGAGGAATACAGCGGAAAACTTATAGGCGAAATAATCGCGATGCGCGGCCTCTTTGATACTCCCTCCGTGAGAAAGGGGACATTCACAATAGAGGGGCTTATACCGCTTGCCTCGAGCATGGATTTCCCGATACGGCTTGCGTCGCTTACAGGCGGAAGAGGTGCGTGGTCAGCTGCGGGCGCGGGGTACGCGCCCGCTCCGCCGGGCGAAGGGGCCGCCGTGCCATACCGCGGCGTCTCGCCGCTTGACCGCGCGAAATATATTTTATATAAGCGAGGAGCGCTTGGAGCATGAAAAACGACAGCCACGAAATTATAAGCGATTTTGAGCTTGCCCTGGCAATGCGCGTACGTTACAGTGAGACAGACCAGATGAAAGTTGTCTACAACGCCAACTATCTCGACTGGTTTGAGGTGACGCGCACGGAACTCTGCCGCAAATGGGGCGCGGCCTACACGGAGTGGGAGGAAAAAGGAATCATTCTTCCCGTAGTCGAAGCCTACTGCCGCTACAAGCACCCGGCGCGGTACGACGACGAGATAGAGCTTTGGGGGCGCATTACGGAGCTGAAGGTGCACAGCGTGAAGTTTGAATACAGGATAAAGCGAGCGCCGGACGGCCTCCTGCTTGCCGAAGGATGGACGAAGCAGGCGTGCGCAGACGCAGAAGGACGCCTCTTAAAAAAGGAGCACGGCTTTTACCTGTGGCTGAACGCTGAACTGGAAAAAAGGGCGAAAGCCGCGAAATAATCCATGCGCCGCGGTTTTATGCTTTGTGAGCTTATCGCGGTCATCGTCATCATCTGCTCAGCGGCGGCAGTAGTTATGGTTTTGATGCCGCAGAAGAGCGAACGGCAGGTGGTGGCGGAAGAGGCGGCACGCGCCGCCTCTTGGTTCAAGTACCGTATGTCAAAGGCCGCAAGAGAAAGGGTCGCCTTCGACGTGCAGATGACGAGCGGCGGCATCAACGACTATGAAGCGACCGTAACATGGTATGGCGGCGCGATGTACATGAAGCACGAGAACTTTGCGTTAAAGGCGGCTGATTTGAACTACCTCGGCGGCGCGAGCCTGCTGACCTTTGACGGGCGCTGGCATACGATGACGCCGGCCGCGACGTTTGCGATAAAATCAAAGTCCAGAAGCGACATCCGCCTCTACATGACCATTTCTGGAACTGGCTATATTGATATAAGGGAAAAGCTGTGATAATCTGGTCCTTTAATAGATAGAATAACTGTAGAGACAAACGGGAGCTGTTCGTCGTGGAAAATAAATCGTGGCAAAAAGAAATAGATTTTCATTGCAGGTTTGGGATATGGCCGTTTCAACGGAGCCTTGACATCACGCCGGCCGGTTTTTTGTACTGCGGCGAACTGATGCCGCTTAAGACCATCACGCGCATCAGATGGGGGATAGACCAAAAAAGAGGCGGCGTCTTTCCGAAAGTAGCCTACGTCGCTACCTTTGGCACGCAGACGCGGGAGTTCACCATAAAAACAAAGCAAAAAGATTTTTACGAGCACCTGACTCAGCGCATCTGGCGCGCCGTCGGCAAGAGGCTGATGGCCGACATGCTGGACGGACTGAAACAGGGCCGCGAATATAACTTCGGAGATTTCTCCGTGGCCGACACCGGCGTCACGATAACGCAAAAAAGCATATTTAAAGGCTCGCAGCCGGAGTTTTTCGGATGGGAGAGGCTCAAATGGGGAATAGTCAACGGCAACCTCGTATTCACCCCCGCTGACGCCCCCGACAAGCTTCTCACAAGCGCGTCGTTTATATGGACCGACAACACTCACGTGCTCTCTGTGGCGCTTGCGCTGCTTCAGGAGAGCGCAAAGAAAAACCGCTTAAGCGCCATCGCGGACTAAACGCACAAAAAAGCAAGCGGCAAAGCCAACTCATAACGCGGCGGCATTTCGGAAAACAGACCGAATGCCGCCGCGTTTGGCGTGCGCGTCACGGCGAACGCCAAATTCATTAGTGCCGCAACAACAGCCGGCGTGACTTGAACGTCACGCCGGCTGTTTAAAAAATTCTCGGTAAGACTAAAGAACCGCCTTACTGTACTGTTCGCGCATGCCTTTGACGGCTGCTGCGAGCGCTTCGGGGTCGAGAACCATTTCCATCATGGAAATCTGCTCTTCCCACTGCGCGGGGTCGCATTCTGAACGGATATCCTCATCAAATATGTGATATACGGGAAGTCCCAACGGGACTCCAGCAAGCGGGCCTGCGAAGGTCGGGTCGCCGTTTGTGACTGTTTCGCCGTAGATCTCTGCGCCTTCAGCGTCAGATGATCCAAGCACTACAACACAATTTTCGGCTCCAAACTTCTCAGCTGCGTCTTTGATACGCTGCTGATTCTGCAAGTCCATTGCTCCTGCCGCGGTTCAGACGAAGCACTCGGTGGCTGAGAAGACTATGTCAGCACCTGAGTCCTTGAGACATGCTTCCATCGCAGGTCCCGGAACTCCGTCTCTTTCGCCAAGCAGGAGAAGTTTCTTATCTTTTAATTTGCCCATGGACAAGACACCTCCTATTTGAATTTTTTATTGCAAAATCAAATGCCGGAGCATTTGAGATGTGCCAAATGGTTTGCCTTACTTCGTAAGGTTTTCGATTTCCGCCCTGATCGATTCGGGGGTGCATTCTTCCTTTGAAAGGCGCTTTACCTCAACGCCGTCTTTCCAGAAGAGGAATGTGGGAAGTCCCATAACGCGGAAGCCCATCGCGACTCTCTTGTTTGTTGAGCAGTCGACAGAGGTGAACTTCACTTTGCCTTCAAAGTCTTTTTCCATATCGTGGTAGTGCGGCATGAGTCCCATGCAGGGAACGCACTGGGGGCCCCAGAAGTCTACTACTACGGGGATCGATGTTTCCTGACGCACTTCGGCGTCGCAGTTCTCTTTTGTAAGTGCAATCATTTTATTTGCCTCCTGTATAGTTAGATGAAACTAATTCTCACTTTTTATTATCATAACACTGGTGCGTGCTAATGTCGACTTTATTAATTAATTTGATATTTCAGTTTCGGCTTTGATTAGCATTGCGTCGCGCAGCGTCCTCTGAAGCATCTGCCTGTCGATGATGCCAAAATCTTCGCTTGGCTCCGGCAGGTTGTGGTTAGTTCTTTCAAATATATAACGTTCCTTGGCCTTCTCTATGGAGATAAGGCCGTCTTTGTCATATTGACGGTCGTTTTTTTCTACGGCGAGCGACCTGTACGGGCCGCGCATTATCGGGACGTTGGGCGGCAGAGGCGCAGATACCAGTTTCCAGCCTTGCTGGAGCATCTCTTCCGTCTTGTCCAGTGTATCTATCGGCGTGCCTTCGACCAAAATGATTTCATGCGGGACCGCCGCGTTGGTTTCGATCCAGGGGTTATTGGTGATTATGCGCATTTCAATCTCGGACATTTATTAGCCCCCTTCTATTCGGCATTCAATGCCCTGTATAATAATTTATTTTGAGGGAAAAAGCAAAGGGTTTTTAGTGCAGAATAACAAAGAATAAGAAAAATGGGCGGCGGGAAGCCGCCCATTTTTGTCTGAAGCTATTTCTTTTCGAAAATCGTCTGTTCTGTGATGGGTGTCTGCATTGCGGCGAAGGCGCGCATGATGAGCTCTTTACGAGCGTCTCTGTCGACTTCGGGGCCGAGTTCCGGCTTGCCCGCGGGATGAGGGATCGCCACGCCGGGGACGATTCTGTTTGTTCCGACTGTGAGCATGATGGGAACTATTGTCGCTATCTGGACTACGGGAATACCTGCTGCGTTTTCAATTTCTCTTGTCATAGATGCACCGCATCTAGTGCAGGTTCCTCAGGTGGAGGTGAGGATCGCGGCGTCAACTCCAGCTTCTTTCAGACGCTTGCCGATCTCCTGGCCGAACTTCTCTCCGAACGCGACGGCTGTTCCTGTACCTGTTGTGGTGTAGAACTTGTCGTGCAGTTTTCCGAAGACGCCCTCTTTCTCAAGCTCGCGCATGATGTCGAGAGGAACTACCACGTCGGGGTCGATGTTGGCCCACTGACGGTCGTAACCGCCGTGGATAGACTCGTAGTTTTCGGGGGTGAGGTTATCAAGCATTGAAATGTCGTATTCGCCGAAGCTCTCCGCCGATGAGACGCGGATGTGGTCGGGGTTGCCCACGGGCACGATGCCGCCTGATGTTACGAGGGCGATCTTCGCGTGCTTCAGGTCTTTGAGGGGAGCTGCCGGCGGGATCTTCTTGAATGTCGGCATCTCGTATTCTGTCTGGAACTCTTCGCCTTTGAGCTTTTTGAGCAGCATCTCTACAGCGCGCTCAGCTCCGCTCTTCTCGTGGAAGAAGGATTTTCTCATGCCGCGGCTGAGGTAGCCTTCCTCTTTCGCGGGGCCCATCGGTTCGCCCTTCGCGAGTTTGAGGCCGAGCTTCGCCATTACGGGGAGAGCCTTGCCCATGCCGCGCGCTGAATCAGCGCAGGGGACGATGTATGTCTTCTTGGAGTAGAGTTCGACTCCGGGGTTCTCATGGTACATCGAGGTGACTGTCGGGATGCCGAGCTCCGCCGCGACTGTCGCCGCGATGTCGCCGCAGGCGAAACCGTAGCGGCCTGCGTTGAACGCGGGGCCTGCGATGAAGAGGTCGGGCTTCGCCGCCTTGATCATCTCAAGGCACTTCGCGCGGGCTTCTTCTGTATGTTCGCCGTAGAAGCCGTCGCCGCAGATGACTGTGGAGACGATCTCAGCGTCGGCGCCGAGTTCCTGGTTGAGGCCGAGGCCGGGGCCGGCTACGCCTTCGCGGATCTCAGGCTGATGGTCGGCCTTTTCTTCTCCGCCGATACCGGCGTAGAACTGGTTGATATAATGTACAACTTTAAGTGCCATCTTAATTACCTCCTATATCCACTCGCAGCCGAGCTTGTTGAAGCCGATCTCTGCTGTGGAGGCGATGATTGACTGAAGCTCTACGTACATTGAGCCGTCGGGACGCAGGCTCTCTTCGGCTCCGCCGGAAAGGACCGCGATCGCTTCAGGATATCCGATAACTTTGTCCATCGCGGGAACTTCGATCATTTCGTTGACGTTGCCCGTTGAGATGAAGCCCGTAAGTTCAGGCGTGGCGTCGGCAAGGCTCTGGCTCGCGCCGTCCGTGCCGGCTGATTCGTCGGAGACGAGGACCGCCTTGATGCCGGCCTTCTCGAAATTCTTCGCGTTGAGGCAGAGGTCTGTGTCGGGGTTGCCGTAGCCTTCTTCTGAAACGATGACGCCGTCAGCGCCGAGCTGCTGGGCGATGTCAAGGTTCATCTGGGAGGCGCGGAGCTTGCCTGCGAGCACTGTGCTTTCCTGTGTCGGGATGACGCCGAGGAAGTTGATCTCTTTGCCGTGGCGCGCGTAAAGGGCCGCCACTATCGGGTTATGGCAGTGATGCCATGTTGTGTTCTTGTCGCACGCAGAGACGCAGTTTCCCGAGACCATCGCGCCGTCGAGAACTTCGTTCGGGTGGATGAGGGTCGGAAGCGAGGGACGAAGGTCCGCCGCGTAGAGGTATGTGTCGTGCAGAAGGCCCTGTGTGATGTTCATGCAGACATATACGACCTTCGGGAGTTCGGGGTACTTGTTGTTTTCTTCGAAGGTGCTGCCCTTTTCGTAGACGACGACTTCGTCGGCCTTTGCGCCCTCTTCCTCAGCGCAGCGCGCGAGGTAGACAGCAAGCTTCAGTCCAGCTTCGCGGAGGGAGGTCTCGTAAAGGTGCTTCTCGAGATTTTCTGTCGGCTCTACGGAGAGGACTATGTTGTATGTTGCAGAGAAGGGTGAATAGGGAGCCGCGGGGCCGCTCATGTCGATGAAGCCCTCCTGGAAGGCGACGATGGGGCCGCATGTGATGACCGCCGCGCCGTCGAGGACCATTGTCTCGCCGTTGCCGGCCTTTTCCATGGGAGCCATGAAGCCCGGGAAGTAGTTGCCTTTGCCCATCTTCACGCGGGGTTCTACTGCGTCCTTGACGGGGATGATGCGGGTCTTTTCACCGGGGCGCGCAAAGTCGATGCTCACCTTGGCGAAGTTTCTGTCGTCTGCGACCACCGCTTCAGCCTCGCTCTTGTTCACGTAGAGCACGCCGTCTTTGACGTGGGTTTTGTCTGCAAAATCGAGTCCCTTAATATGGACCTTATGCAATTCCAAACGCATTTTGCATTCCTCCTTATAAATGTTTGTATTTCCTGGATGTTTCAAACGGAGACTCTGTTTCGTCCCCCTTGTTTTCATATTCACATTCTACCCATAGTCAAGTTAAAATACATTAGGCCTCAGAACATAAAAATATAGTATAATAAATAACGAACTATGCTCTTGAATAAAACGACCGGGAGTGGCTGGCATGTTTAAAAAGATGGCGCAGAATATAGCGGAGAGCGCAAGCGAAGTAATCGGCCGCGGCGTGCTTGTTACCGATGAAAACGCGATAATCATCGGGTGCAACATCAAAAAAAGGCTCGGGACCTTCCATGAACCTTCTATAAAGGTGATGAAGGACAACAAGCCCTACGTCACCTATTCGGAAGAAGCTAAAAAAACCCCGGGCGTCTATCCCGGCTACACGCTTCCGATACAGTTTTTCGATAAGGTGATAGGCTCCGTCTCTATAACTGGCATACCCGAAGAGGTGGAGCGCTTCGGGATGCTGGTGCAGAAACAGGCCGAGATAATGCTGCGCGAACAGGCCTTCCTTGAATCAAACCTCATGCGCGAGCGCGCGCTGCGCGACCTTGTCGAAAACGTCGCCGCCTATGACGGCTCGCACAGTATGGGCGTCCTCGTCATGATGCAGGGCAAGGAGCTTGGCGTGACGCTCTCCAGATGCAAGGGGGCCGTCGTCGTCGAGATGAAAAAATGGAGGGACGATTCGAGCGAGAACGCCTATCAGACGATGGTGCGCGAACTTCGCTCCGCCTTTTCACACCCGCGCAACATAATATGCCCTCAGCGCAACAGGAGGGTCACCATATTCGTCACGCCAAACCGTCCGGGAACGGACGAAGACGTCTCCCGAAATATAGAGGCAATAGCGCAGAGCTTTATAGAAGGCATTGAAAATAAGGGCATCACGGCGGATATCGCGGTCGGGTTTCCCGCAAACGACCTGACGGGGCTTGCCATCTCGCTGCGCTCGGCGAGAGACGCTATGCGTCTTGCCGGGCAGCTCAAGCTGGCCGGCGTCATCGCGGCGCGTGCTCTGACGAGCGAGGCGCTGCTCGACCTGCTGCCGGTGGGCAAGCGCGACGAATTTGCTAACCGAACGCTTGCGGGGCTGGAGGGGCGCAACGATTACGAAGAGATGCGCGACACCTTCCTCGGCTGGTGCGAATCGCCGTTTGCGAGCGGTGAGGTGGCCGACCGGCTCTCGATGCACAGAAACAGCCTCCAATACCGCCTGAAAAAAATACGCGCGCTCACCGGCAAGGACCCGTGGAACTTCAAAGACGCCTTTGAACTGTGGGCCGCTTTTGTGCTGAAAAACATAAGCACCGAAGACCCGGCGAAGCAGGAAGAAAAATAAAGCGAAAGAGCAGAGCGCGCTTTTGCGCGGTGCTCGCGTTTGACCTCAATAAACGCTGTGTATATAATAGCGCAATGGCTTTAAAGATATATTTATTACAGATCATTTAAGAAGGTAAGAAGGAGAGATATAGATGTCGTATGATTTTTCCGCCATAGAGCCAAAGTGGCAGAAGGAGTGGGCCGACTCAAAGATTTTTGAGGTCGAGGCCGACCCCGCGAAAGAGAAGTTCTATTGTCTTGAAATGTTCCCCTACCCGAGCGGCGCGCTCCACATGGGCCACCTCCGCAACTATTCGATAGGCGACCTGCTTGCAAGATTCCTGCGTATGCAGGGGCTGAACGTACTCTACCCGATGGGCTTTGACGCCTTTGGCATGCCTGCTGAAAACGCCGCTATAAAAAACAAGACGGCTCCTTCCGACTGGACGTGGAGCAACATCGAGCACATGACGCAGCAGCTCAAACACGCGGGTTACAGCTACGACTGGCGCCGCCGTGTCGAAACCTGCAACGAGACATACTATAAATGGAACCAGTGGCTCTTTTTGCAGTTCTATAAAAAAGGCCTCGTCTACCGCAAGCACGCGCCTGTCAACTGGTGCGACAAATGCCAGACTGTGCTTGCCAACGAACAGGTCGTGGGCGACGGCGTCTGCTGGAGATGCAGCACGCCAGTCACAAAGCGCGGCCTCGACCAGTGGTTCATCAGGATAACGGACTATGCCCAGGAGCTTGTGGACTGCCTTGACGAACTCACCGGCTGGCCGGAGCGCGTCGTCACGATGCAGCGCAACTGGCTGGGACGTTCCGAAGGCGTCAATTTCCAGATGGAGATAGAGGGCACGGAACTTAAGCTCGACGCGTTCACAACGCGCATCGACACGATTTTCGGCGTCACCTTCGTGGCAATGGCCGCGGAGCACCCGTACGTCGAAGAGTTCGCGAAGATGGCGGGCGGCGAAAAGGCGCTTGAGATGCGCGACTTCGCAAAGAAAATGGCAGGGCGCAGCGCGATAGAGCGCACCGCGATAGGCACAGACAAAGAGGGCGTGGAGACTGGCTTTTTTGCGGTCAACCCCATTACAGGTGAAAAGGCTCCGATATGGATAGCCGACTATATCCTTACAGACTACGGAACGGGCGCCATCATGGGCGTTCCCGCTCATGACCAGCGCGACTTTGACTTCGCGCGCAAATATAACATCCCCGTCGTCACCGTCGTTCGTCCGGAAGACGGCCCCGCGCCGGACGGCGCTACGATGCCCGCGGCCGTCGCGGCCGACGGCGTGGCCTGCAACTCAGGTTTCCTTGACGGCCTGCACACTGACGAAGCCATCAAAAAGGCAGCGGATTGGTTTGAAGAGCATGACAAGGGCAAAAAAGAGGTGCAGTTCCGTCTGCGTGACTGGCTCATCTCGCGCCAGCGCTACTGGGGCACGCCGATACCGATGCTTTACTGCGACAAGTGCGGCATAGTGCCTGTGCCGGAAGATCAGCTCCCCGTTAAGCTGCCGCTTGACATCGAGATGCCGGTAAACGGCGGCAACCCGCTTGCCATGCGTCCCGACTGGTATGAGACTACATGCCCAGTCTGCGGAGGCCCCGCGCACCGCGAGACTGACACGATAGACACATTCTTCTGTTCGTCATGGTACTTTGACCGCTACACCTCGCCGTGGAGCGATGATGCGCCGTTTGACAAAGAGGCGGCGAAATACTGGATGACGGTCGACCAGTACATCGGAGGCATCGAACACGCCTGTCTGCATCTTATCTACGCGCGCTTCTTTACGAAGGTGCTTTCAGACTTGGGGCTGCTCCCCGCCGATATGCGCGAGCCCTTCAAGCGCCTGCTGACGCAGGGCATGGTCATCAAAGACGGCGCGAAGATGTCGAAGTCCATCGGAAACGTGGTAGACCCAGACGAAATAATAAAAAAATACGGCGCCGACACCGCGCGTCTTTTCATACTTTTTGCAGCACCCCCAGAGAAAGATCTCGACTGGTCGGAGCGCGGCGTCGAAGGCGCAAATCGCTTCCTAAGCCGCGTCTGGCGCCTTGCTGACCAGAACATCGAGCAGCTGCGCAACGCCGCAAAGAGCCGCGTCTCAATGACGGATATAAAACTCCAGTCAGAGCGCGATATGAAGCGCGTCATCCACAGCACGCTCGACCGCGTAACGAAGGACATTCGCGACGAACGCCAGTTCAACACCGCAGTGGCGCGCCTTATGGAACTTGCAAACGCGCTTATATCGTTCGCGCCTGAGGACGCGCAGGGATGGAGCATCAAACGCGAAGGCGTTGAAACTCTTCTTTGCTGCCTCTCTCCGTTTGCGCCGCACCTTACGGAGGAACTGTGGCATCAGTTGGGCAACGAGAGCTTCCTTTCTATAGAGAAGTGGTTTGAAGTCGACGAGTCCGCTCTTGTCGAAGACAGCGCCACCGTAGTGCTGCAGATAAACGGCAAGGTGCGCGAGCAGTTCACCGTTCCCGCCGGACTTTCAAAGGACGATCTGCTTGCCGACGTAATGGGCCGCGAAGCGACGAAAAAGCGTCTTGAGGGCAAAGAGATAGTCAAAGCTATCGCCGTTCCCGGCAAACTTGTAAACGTAGTGGTCAAAAACTGATGCCGGCGCTCCTCCTTATCTCCGCCTCCGGCACCGCGCAAAGGCGGCTTTTGGAGGAGACGACGTCAGCACTTGAAAAAAAAGGTTATAGCGCCGCCGGTCGTCAGGAGGGCGGAGAGTGGAACTCTCTGCTCTCTGACAACATGACCGGCGGCCTTTTTGATGAAGAAAGATATATAGTCGTCGAAAGCGCGCCGCTGCTTGGCGCTATGCCCGAAAAGCTTTCCGGCATGATAGAGCCGGAAGCCTCGGTAGTGATAGTGCTCGTCTACGACGGAGACGCAAAAAACAGCGCGGCGAAATTCATTCCAAAGCCCGCGCTTGCCAAATGCCAAATGCTCAAGGCGGCGGAATTTCCGAGATGGCCGCGCGAGCGTCAGGCGTGGACTATGGCTCTGGCGAAGGAGCTCCATGTGGCGCTTGCGCCGGACGGAGCCGCTATGATAGTGGAGCTGCTGGAAGACCCGGAAGAGATACGGGCGCAGCTGAAGAGCCTGCGCCTTTTGAAAAAAGGGGGCGCGGCTTCCGCCGCCGATGTGGAGCGCCTATGCCTCGACGACGGAAGCCGTAATCTGCTTAGGCTTCTTGACGGCCTCTGTACGGGGGATTTTGTCGGAGTCATGAAAAGCCTGCGTTCGATGGCGCGCACCGACGACCTAATACCGCTGCTTGCGCCTCTGCACAACAGAATGCGCCTTGCGTGGTACGCCGGCGTCGGAAAAGAGGCTCCTCTTTTTGCGCAGGCGCTGGGCGCCAAAGACTACGCGTGGCGTATGGCTAGGCAGGCCGACCAAAGATACGGGCACGCGGCGCTTACTAAATTCATAACGGCCATCATAAGAATAAACATCGAGGAAAGAAGCGGAGCTGGCGCCGGCTGGCACGGCCTTGAAACCGCCGTGATAGAACTACTTTCTGCGCCGCCAGCCAGAGGACGCAATTAAAAAAACTAAAAACGGCAGACTCCCCGAAGGTCGACCGCCGTTAATTTGTCATAATGGGAAAAACTGATCCTATGCCGCGAGAGCTTTTACTTTAGCCGCCATGCTTGACTTGCGGCGGGCCGCTGTATTACGGTGGACGACGCCCTTAACTACCGCCTTATCCAGTACGCCCTGAGCCTCGTTCAGCTTTTTAGTCGCAAGATCAAGATCCTTGTTCGCAACCGCTTCGAGAACCTTCTTTACCGCGTTCTTGCAGCGAGTTTTCCAGAAACGGTTGTAAATGCGGTTTCTCTCAGTGACCAGGACTCGTTTTTTTGCTGATTTCTTATTTGGCAATGCCGTCACCTCCTTCACAAAGACAACGAATATCTTAACACATCATAGCCCAGTTGCGCAATAGTTCAAAAAAAAACTTCAAAAAAGAATATTATTTTCTTGCTCCCAGGCCAACTCTATGCTATATTTAACAGGTTGTTTATGCGACAATAATTCTGCAAAGAATTTTTGATATTTTGATAACGATGACATAACACAGGAGGTGTAGTCTGTGAAGAGAACATTTCAGCCGCACAATATAAGACGCAAGCGCGCAATGGGCTTCCTGGAGCGCTCTGCATCCCCGAGCGGACGCCGGATTCTTAGAAACCGCCGCCGCAAGGGCAGAGCACGCCTTGCCGTCTAACAGCCGTGATTTTTGGCTTTTCGTCTGAAAAAAGACTGAAGAGCGGGTGGCAGTTTGATCTTGTTTTCCGCACCGGGCGTCGTGAAACTGGCGGACTGGTGCGGTTATTGTTTCTTGTAAAGAGAGACGGCCCCGCTCAGATAGGCGTCACAGTAGGCAAAAAAATGGCAAACGCTCCGCAGAGAACGCGGGGCCGCCGTATCATGAGAGAGGCTATGCGGCGCCTTTATCCGTGGATAAAGGACGGCGTGTGGGTAGTGGCCTCTTTGCGTGAAAATGCGCTTAACGCCGGGGCAGATGAAGTATATGCTGACCTGGCCGCATCGCTGAAACGGCGCGGACTGCTGGAGCCGAACTGGCCCGGCGCAAACTGGTCTGTGGACAGAGAGCGCGATTGAACTGCGCATATTTTCTCTTCCCATAATATTTTGCATCCGCCTCTATCAGGCGGTGCTGACTCCACTGCTCGGCGGAGGCAAGTGCCGGTTTTACCCGACCTGCTCTCATTACGCCGAGGAGGCGGTGGAAAGATACGGGGCTCTTATTGGGATATGGCTTTCCGCGCGGCGGCTCGTAAAATGCGGACCGTGGCATCCAGGGGGCTATGACCCCGTCCCTGAGCCGGATGAGATAGCTTCACGGAAATGGATAGGACTGCTTCTGGCTTTCAGGAGCAAACTTCGAAAGGATAGGTGAAACAAATTTGAGCTCATTATGGAATGGGGCAAGTCAGCTCCTTCTTGCCGTACTTGAATTTTTTTACGGAATAACACATTCATACGGATTGGCGATCATACTGCTCACAGTTGCTGTGAGAATAGCGCTCTATCCGCTCAACCAGAAACAAATGCTCAGCATGCAGCATATGCAGAAGATACAGCCCATGCTGAAGGTGATCCAGGAAAAATACGCCAATGATAAAGAAAAAATGAATCAGGAGACGATGCGTCTCTACAAAGAATATAAGGTCAACCCCGCCGCGGGCTGCCTTCCGCTTATAGTTCAGCTTCCGATACTGATACTCCTTTTCAACGTTCTCCGCACCTATGACTTCTCCGGCACCTCTTACCTCGGCGTCATGCTCGGTTCTTCAACGACGGCAGGTCTCGCCCAGGCTCTTGGAGTGCCACCCCTCGCCGGCGCAAACGGTGAATACAGCATAATGGCCGTGCTTACCGCAATGATAACAAACCCCAGCGGCCTCGCGCATGTCGGACTCTACCTTGGAAACCTCATACTGCTTATCGCTATCTCGGTGCTCACATGGGCGCAGCAGAAGCTTTCCGGCGGCACCAATCCGCAGATGGCTATGATGAATACGATAATGCCGTTCTTCATGGCCTTTATATGCCTTTCGATGCCGGGAGGCGTGATGCTCTATTGGGGCCTTTCATCGCTGATAGGCGTGGCGCAGCAATATTTTGTAATGAAAAAGACAACGGAACAGCTCGCCGTGAAGCCGGCGCTCCACAAGAACAAGCCGGTAGGACAGCAGCCAGCTGACGACGACGATGAAGACGAGGAATAAAATATGAACAGCAAAGAAACCGAACAGATACCGCTGCCGGAAATAGAAAGCTCCGTCGTTGAGTGTCCCTCAGTTGACGAGGCTAAGGCGCAGGGCGCCAAAATGTGGGGCATCACGCCCGACGACGTCGACGCCACTGTAATATCGGAGGACAAAAAACTTTTCGGCCTCTTGGGTTCCACCTTCAAGGTCGAGATTCGTCCCTTTGCGCCCGTCACCTATATCAAATCATGCCACTTCGTAAATGAGATACTTGACAAGATGGATCTGGACCTCATCCCCGAACTGACCGACGACGGCATGATCAACCTTGTCGGAGAGGACGCGGGCGTAGTGATCGGAAGATACGGCGAAACTTTAAAGGCGCTCGAATACATCACAAACCTCGTATGCCACGACGACCTTTCAACGCGCCGCGTGCGCTTTGACTGCGGAGGCTACCGCGAGCGCCGCGAGCAGACGCTAAAGCGCCTCGCAGAGTCCATAGCGCGCGAAGCGAAGCACAAGGGCTCTCCCGTCAGCCTTGAGCCTATGTCCAGTTGGGAAAGACGCCTCATCCATATCGCGCTTCGCGATAATAAAGAGGTAGAGACGCGCTCAATAGGCGAAGAGCCGCTTCGCCGCGTGCTCGTCTGCCCCGTGGGCGCAGCCTCGGGCAACCGCAGAAGGCGTCCGCAGCGCGGCAGATTCAACTAAGGCGAGATGCACCCGGTAATATTCAAAATATCATTTCTCGAAGCCCGCAGCTATTATGTGCTGTGGGCTTCTGCTTTGCTGCTTTTCATATTCTGGACGCGGCGGCGCGCAGAACGTCTCTACGGCATCGACTACGACGACGCCTCATCCGTGCTTATCTGGGTCTACTGCGCCGGTATACTTGGCTCCTATGCCGCAAGCGTTGCGGGGCGTCTGCCGCTTTATTTCAGTGGCGAGATGCCGCTTTCCATGGTGTTTCGGGGCATGACCTCATGGGGCGGGATGGCGGCGGGCGGCGTGGTCGGGCTTTACAGGCTTAAGAGGCTGCGCATCAGAGCCGGAGCCTTTGCGGACGCGGCGGCGCTTCCAGCCGCAGCTATGCTTGCCATAGGGCGCGTCGGCTGCCATCTTGAGGGCTGCTGCGCCGGAGTCGGCCGGTATTATGAAAAGGCGCCTCTTTTTGGACTGCATTTTCCGTTTGATGCAGCCGGTTATTATCATTTCCCATCGCAGCTTTTGGAATCTTCCGCCGCCTTTGCCATTTTTCTGATTCTGCTTATGACACAGCGCCTATTGAAAAAATGCGGCCGGCTAAGCCAGGGCGGAGTGCTCTTTCCGATCTTTCTTGCGCTCTACGGTCTTTACAGGTTTTGTACGGACGGCTTTAGAGCCGCGGGCGTTGCCGGAGTTTCGCAAAGCGGAGATATTGTGTGGCTCGCGGCTATGGCGATAGGCGC
>JAVVPF010000006.1:71758-74256 GCA_036655895.1 Cloacibacillus sp.
TCGTGGCTCGTATGGACTTTGCGCGGCTTTAGTACTCCTGAGCGTCGTGATCAAAATTTTTAATAAATTTCAGCAGCTCTTCGCCGCTTATCGGCTTCGCTATCAAATATCCCTGAATGTTTGTGTATCCCATCTCTAAAAGCAGCGCAAGCTCTCCTTCAAGCTCGACGCCCTCTACTATGACGTCTAGGTGCAGCGCCTTTGCCACCTCAGCTATAGCCTTTAGGATGTCCCTCTGCTGCTTCGATTCCGTCATTCCGCGGACAAAGCTCTTGTCCACCTTCATATAATCCGCGTCTATATCCTTTAACGAGGCGAGCGACGAATACCCTGTGCCGAAGTCGTCGAGATAGATAGCTATTCCGGCCTCTTTCAGCGGGCGTATCTTGTTTTTTATTCCGGCGGCGTCTACGCCCAGCGCGTCAACCAGCCCGTAAGACTCTGTTATCTCCATGCCCAGCGAATGCTTGGGAAGCGCTGCCTCCTTCGCCTTTTTGAGCAGTTTGTCTATGAAGTCCATCTGCGCAAGCTGTATCATTGAGACGTTGAACTCCACGCTGATACGGTAGGGCGCAAGTATTTTAGCGAAGGCGATGGCTTCGTCTATCACCCAGTCGCCCAGTTCGTTGATGAAGCCGTTCAGTTCGGCCATAGGAATAAACTGGTCGGGCGGCACGTCGCCGTATTTTGCGCTGCGCCACCGCGAAAGGGCCTCCACGGATACTATCCTGTCTTCGACCGCGTTGTAGACGGGCTGGAAATAAAGCTCCATCTCATGCTCGGCGAGCGCGCTTCGCAGGCAGAGCTCCATATCTAGGCGTTCGCGCATGAATTTGTAGGTGACGTCGTCAAGCCTGCATATATTGTCGGGAGCCGTCTTTGCAAGCCGCAGCGCCACTTCTCCGTAGCCGAAAATTTCTTCCGCGGCGACGCCGGACTTTCTTATATATTCCTCATAGCTTGCGACGCCGATGTAGCAGCCGGTCTCAAAGGTGTTGTCGCCTATTTTGTACGGCTGACGGAAGGTCTCTTTCAGTGCTGAGGCAAGTTCGGCTATACTTGCTGCGGAAGAGCCCTCATGATAGACGCAGAAATTATCATAGTTCAGGCTGTACGCCTGCGCGCCAAAGCGCGCTCCTGCCTGACGGAGCCGCCGCGCCGTCTCAGTCAGCATTTTTTTGTGCAGATGGCTGCCGAATATCTCTAGTATCTTGTGGCTGTCCTTTATCTCAACAAAGAAACACGCGGCCTGATAGCTGTGCCCGCGCTGCGCCTCAAGCACCTCGTATATCATCTTTCGGAAGCTTTCCGTGTTGGGAAGTCCGGTGACGCTGTCCTTATAGGCTAAGTTCTCCACGCGCCGGCGCAGCAGCTCGTCGTTCGTCACGTCCATGCAGCATACCTGTGTTCTGCCGTGCTCCTCTTTTTCAATGACGCGCACCAGTATGTATATCGCGCCGCGCGGCGTGTTGAGGCGAAGCCGGAACGAACCTCCGACGTCGGGAATGCCGTTTTGAAAGAGCCTGTCGGCGCGGCCTGTGTAGTCGTTTATGTTGAACCGTTTCTGGTCGTGCGGCAGCCCCAGCAGAGCGGCAAGCGGCCTGTCAAAGCCGCTGACCGTACCGTCGGGCAAAAGCGTGAAAAGATATATGCCGGAGGAGTCCATCATAAGGTGCGAGAGCTGCTGAGTTCTTTTTGAACGCCACGACAAGAAATAGACTAGCAGGATGATGAAGATAAGCAGCGTCGTCAGCGCGAGGAAGGCGTTGCCCGTCCTTGTGATCATTCGCTGCTGCGCGGCCCTGATGCCGCTGTCTGATGAAAGCGCAAACAAAGTCCACCCATTTGCGCTCTGGATCGCGGCAAATGCGGCGGAACGCCTGCTGCTTTGCACGTCGAAAATGTTGACCTTTGAATTGCCGTATATCCTTGAACCTGCGATCGCCTTTTTCAGCCCGTCCTCTTCGTCGCGCGTCAAAATTTCGCGCATCGAGCCGAAAATATCGGCGCCGCCATCCGTGTTGAACGACGCGGCCTCCGAATCTTCCGAGATACGGGAGGCGACTATCCTGTTTGATGAATCCAAAATAAATAACGAAGCTCCAGTGTATGGGAGCTCTATCTCGCCAAGTATCTTCACCGTGGGCCCAAGCGGCACCACGGCGCTGAGGGACCCTACGTTCGTTGCGCCTATATAGACCGGAGCCGAAAGAAGTACGCAGGGGCGTTTCGTGCCGCTGCCAGGCACAGCCTCGACCACGTTTGAGGCTGCGTGAAAGCCGCGCAGCGCGCGGTAGATAAAGTCATAAGAGGAGAGGTTGGCCGCAGGGTAAGCGGTGTTGTCATGTGGGCTGACAAGATTGCCGTTGATATCCGTCAGAATGAATCCGACGCAGCCTATGCGCCTCTTTAATTTCTCGTTGTCGGCAAATTTTTCAGCGATAGATTTTAAGAAATAGCCGTCCGTTTCATTCGGGCTGAACGGAAAGCGCGCCGCT
>JAVVPF010000006.1:74355-86818 GCA_036655895.1 Cloacibacillus sp.
TCTCCGAGTATCTTTAGTTTGGAGTCTATTCTTTCGTTTACTATATCAACGGCAAGCGAAAGCACGGAATTATTCTGTGCCGCATCCTGTTCTTTATAGAGTTCCTGCACTCTGTCAAGCAGCATCGCAGCCAGACAGACAATGAGCGCCAGCATTATGAGCAGCAGACGGAAGGTACGCATATACAGGAATTTAAAGTTCAGTCTATATTTCAACTATTCAACCACACCTAATGCACAAAATTCTTATTGTTGCATTGCCATAACAGTATATAATATTTTAAGCAGCATCTGCAAATATTTTTCCCTTGACTTATCCTGACCAAATTGGTATCATTATATCTCAAGTTGTGAAAACAATGATTTAACACATGGAGGTGTTTAGATGAACAAACTAGACTTGAACAGCGGACTTAAGAAATTTGGCGCCGCCGCAGTGGCCGCGCTTATTTTGTTTGCCGGCGGAGCCGCGGGCTCCTATATAGCGACAAAATACACGGTGGGCGAAGGCGGTATAGCAAGGGAGACAAACCCGGGAGGCGCGGCTTCTGCGCAGGCCCCGGCCGGTTCCGACTATAAGAACCCCTACGTCTCGATCGTAAAAAGAAGTTCTCCCGCGGTCGTCAACATCGACGTGGAAACTATGGTGACGCAGCAGCCGATGGCGAACCCGTTCCAGGGCAACCCGTTCTTTGAAGAGTTCTTCGGAGAGGAATTCTTCGGCGGTGCGCAGAGGCAGCAGGCGCAGCCGCGCAAGGTGCCGCGCCGCGGCAAAGGCTCGGGCTTCATCGTGAGCAAAGAGGGATATATCCTCACAAACAACCATGTCGTTGAGGATGCGGATAAAATAAAGGTGACGCTGCTTGACGGCAGGACGTTTGACGCGAAGAAGGTAGGCCAGGATCCGACGTTTGACCTTGCTGTCATCCAAATCAAGGCAAAAGACCTTCCCGTGCTGCCTCTCGGCGATTCTTCACAGACCGAAGTTGGCGAGCAGGTGGTGGCCATCGGCAACCCGCACGGTTTTGAAAACACCGTGACGGCCGGCATCATCTCCGCGAAGAACAGAACTCTTCAGGCGCCCGACATCAGCTTTCAGGGCTTCCTGCAGACCGACGCCGCCATCAACCCCGGCAACAGCGGAGGGCCGCTCATCGACCTCAACGGCAATGTCATCGGCATAAACACCGCCATCGTTCCCTACGCTCAGGGCATAGGATTCGCGGTGCCGGTAAATATGGCCAAGCAGATAATGGACGACCTCATCAAGCACGGCGAGGTGCGCCGCGGATGGCTCGGAGTTACGGTGCAGCCTTTGACGGCCTCGCTTGTCCAGGCCTATAAGATACCCGTAAAAGAAGGTTCCATCATAGCGGACCTCCAGAAGGGATCGCCCGCGGAGAAGTTCGGCTTAAAACGCGGCGACGTCATCGTCAAAATTGGCGACAGCGCCATCAAGAACAGTGAAGACGTCGTATTCGCCGTCAGAAACAAACTGGCCGGCGATAAAGTTCCCTTTGAGATCTACCGCGACGGCAGGAAAATGACCGTAACTGTGACGCTCGGAGATATGTCCGAGATAAAAGGCGCAAAGCGCGTCGCGCCGCAGAGAGGTTCGTCGCAGCCGATGAAGGAATCTACAAAAATGGGCGTCACCGTCGTGCAGAACAGCCCGGAACTGAGCAAAAAGTACGGCCTTGCCGAAAGTGAAGGCGTAGTCGTCACAAACATAGCTCAGGGCTCGGAGGGCCGCAACCTCGGCCTGCGTCAGGGCGACGTCATTCTTGAGATAAACCGTCAGAAGGTAAATTCCGTAGCGGACTGGGAGAGGATAATGGGAGCAAAGAACCCGGCCTTGGGCTTCCTCGTCTCACGCGAAGGGCAGACGCTTTTCATCTCTGTCCAGGAATAACGCAAAAACCGCCGCGTGAAAACGCAAACGGCAAACTATAAAAAAATCTCCCCAACGGCAGAGGCCCGCGGGGAGATTTTTTATAGTTTTTATCTGCGGCAGGCGCCGCCCATTTTGTAGCCCTCTTTGTCGATGACGACTCGCGCTATGCCGAGCGCCGCCAGATGGCGGCATATCTTTGCCCTGTTTTGTTCAAGCAGAGCGATGTATGCGCCTTCCGTTTCTATCTTTGCGCATCGTCCGTCGTACCGCAGCCTAAGCTGCGTCTCTTTTGGCAGCAGCGAGCGCAGATATTCCTCGCCCGCTTCGATTGTTTCTAGCAGCACGAGCGTTATCGCGACGCCAGTAGGCACCCGGGAGGCAAGACAGGCGGAAGCCGGCTTCATCGCGGTGGGAAGGCCGAGCTGCCGTGATATTTCTCGTATCTCAGCTTTTGTAAAGCCGCATTCAAGAAGCGGGCTCACGGCGAACCTGCATTCGCGCAGAGCCTCCATGCCGGGACGATAATCGCTGAGATCATCGACGTTCGAGCCGTCGAGTATCCATTTGACGCCGCGGTTTTTCGCCTCTTTTTCAAGCGCAGCAAGCCGTCCCGCCTTGCAGGTATAGCAGCGGCGGCTGTCATTTGTGCAAAAATCGCCGAGCGCGCATTCGTCAAAAATTATCTGAACCAGCTCTATCCCGTATTCTTCCGTGAAGCGGAGAATCTCTTTTTTATCGGAGGCGCAAAGAAGCGGCGACCAGACGGTAAACGCGGGCGAACGTCCGCAGTTTGCACGCGAGGCGGCGAAGGCAAGCAGCGCGCTGTCCGTTCCACCGGAAAAGGCTACGGCGGACTTTCCGTCAAGCGCCTTTAAATATGAAAGGAGCGCCTCGTACTTCTTCTGCGCCGAGCCCGCAAGCTCAGCGTTTTCGGTAACAGAAGTCACAGCGGTCGTCGCCGTTCATAATAGTTTTTGCGCGGACAAGTTCAAGTCTGTCATCGAAGCCCTCAAGGAAAGCGGCGTCCCTGTCGCACGAAACGAGCGCGCCTATATCGCCGAAGCCAAGTTTTTGATAAAGCTCGGCGTAGGCGCAGCGCGTCACGTCAAAACTCAGACTACAGTCATCCTCCGACAGCTTTTCCATTGTCAGCTCCCCGCCTGCGTTCCATTTGGTAAGGCAGTTTTTCGCAAGCGAGGCGATCCCGCGGCCGTTCTCCTCCGCGCAGTCGCGGCCCAGCCCGCGCGATATCTCCTGCATAACGTTCCGCACTACGTCGAAAGTGCGTTCAGTCCCAAATTCGTCACAGAAGGCCCTTATAACCGGCCCCAACACTTTCATCTCTATCTCTCTTTGCTTTATCAGGGGAAGTTTATTTTTTTCCTCGCACATTCTTATGCCTCCGTTTCGGCAACCTGGCCTATGGTAGTTCTGCTGATATTTTACCCTTTTACTCACATTACTACAAACAATAATGATAAAATGGAGCCACGAAACAAAGACGTGATACAAACATAAAGGAGGCTCCATTATGAGCGACCAGCTGATTCAGGACAGTCAGGAAAAAATTGAGGCTATGGAAGCAAAGATCGCGGAACTCGAAGCTCAGCTCAGAGAACACGCTGAGATGATCGAAGAGAAAGTAGAAGATGATGCGGAAGAGGCGCGCGCAACCATTAAAAAAGACGTGGCGCGTTTTTACAAGGAACTTTATCCGCTGATCGACAAGTATAAGGCGGGCCGTGAAGAAATAATCAAAAAGGTCAGCTATAACGTCTGCGAGCATCCCGGAGTCGCTATGGCTCTTGCTTTCGGAGCGGGCCTTCTTTTTGCAAAGCTTCTCGAAGACAAGATCGAGCGCTGCGAACACCACCATCACCACCTGTAATATAGTGTGCTGCGACTAAAAGGGCGCCTTGAGGCGCCCTTTTTAAGAAAGGCTGTCAAAGTGAACAGAATAACTAATCTTATCTTAAGTTTTTTCGATCTTGTCGAGGCTGAAGGGCGCAGTTTTCGCATTCAGACCGAACGGATGCTGCGCGGCATCATGGTGCTCTTCTTCGGGGGAGTGCTGCTTACGGCGGCTCTGCTTGCCGCCGCCTTCGGGTTCTACACGCTGCTCGTATTCTTCTTGGGCGTCTCAGGGGCCGCCTTCGCCGTAGCCGTGATGCTTGCCGCCTGCGGCATGGCGCTGATAAAAAAGGGCCTCGCAACGGAGCACAGGCAGAACGCGGCGCAGCCTGCGCCCGCGCAAAACGAAGACAAGGAGGCCGCCTCCGATGAGCAGACAAAATAACGAAGAAATGACAATAGCCGAGGCGAAACTCAACTTTGCCATGGCAATGGAAGAAATCGCGCCGTCAACGCTCGTTCGCGAATATCCGCTAAAGAGCATGGGGCTGTTTGCGGCGGCCGGAGCGCTTTCATATCTTTCCAGCAAACAACTGACGAAAAGCGTGCTGCCCTTCGTCAGTGTGCTGGAAAATCTCTTAAAAAACTACTAACAAACGTTGTCCGCGCGCAAAAAAGACGCACCGCGCGCGTCGCAGGCGGCGGCTGCTGCGTATAACAGATGGAAGCCGCGCGGCTTCCTTATCAGCTTATAACCGTAAAATCCGTCGCTGATCGCCTTTGTCTGGTTTTTTATATCGCGGATCGACAGCTGCAGATGGCCGTGTGTCATCAGCCGCGGCTGTTCCGCGCGAAAGTCCTTCTTTAGTACAAAACGCAGATACCCTCCGTAGGCCTTCGTCAAGCCCATGATCCTGAAATTGCAGTTGAGCACGTTCTCAAGGCTGAAAACATTTTTTGGTGCGACCGTAGTCACCAAAGAGGTGTGTTCTCGCGCCGCCTCGTTCTCCACCAGATACTGCGTAAGGAACTGCACGTTGTTCCCTCGAAATTCGCTGTCTACAACGCAGAAGCCGGTAACCGCGGGACGTTCGTTCGCGGCGCGTACTACGCTGAAAGAATCGAGCGCCTCATTCGTCCAGAGATCGCTCATCTTGATGGTGCGCAGCGCAATGAGCCTGTTTTCGTAGAAGACCCCGACGGCATACCCTTCAGGACCCAGGAATCTTTTTATTTCTTCGTGTGGGGAAGCGGCGAAAATCTCATAAGAGAGGCCGTGTGAAACGGTATCATGGAGGCGCACCGCCTCGTCAAGATGTTCCGGTCCGACGCGTTCCATGCGACAGGGCACCAGCTCCGCTCCTCCATCCTGGAAATGCCGTGTGATGTAGATCATGCGGCCCTGTCTGTCGTTCTGGTTTTTCATTGTCCTCACCTCAATCCTTTGCCAATCAAAAACTCACCGCTCGACGTCGGCGCGTAAATGCCGATAGCGCAGCACAAAAATTATAAAATAAAATAGGGGTAATCTCTATTGTATTTTATGCTGAAATATGAAGTTTTATATAATCGAATGATTGCATAATTAAGCGCGCAAGAATTCCGCAGATGCATCTATGACGGAGCGTAAAAGCTAGCGTAATTTACGCTAAATTTACGCTAAAAATAAGAAAAAGGGAGACCGAAATCTCCCTTAAAAAATTAAATTGTTTAGAGTCGTGACGTGTGTTCATCAAATAGGTCTATGTAAGTTAAAATTGGAGGCGGCACCCGGATTCGGACCGGGGATGAAGGATTTGCAGTCCTCTGCCTTACCACTTGGCTATGCCGCCGTAACGTGTGAAAGTATATCAAGCATCATGGGATGTGTCAAGAAAAGCCTGCGAAATCTCGCGCGTTCAATGGCGACCTCGCGCGCGGCGGAGGGCGTGCGGTTTTACATGTACTTTTCGCAGAGCCTTTCTATTCTGCTGAAAATGTATGGGTAGAGGGCTGTGACGTAAATTGCCGTCATTGCGCCGCAGAGGGCCTTCCAAAGGTTTGGATCGGCGGAGGCAAGCGGCGTCTTCGTTACGCTTGCAAGAAGAAAAAAGAGTGCAAAGCCAGCCGTGAAGCGGAGCGTCTTTTTTAGCGCGCCGCCGTCGATGCTGAAATTTACAAGGCGTTTTTCAAGGAAGAGGCCGGCGAAGAAGCCGTTTACCCCGCCGCATACGAAGCAGGCTGCGTTCAGAAATCGCGCGGGGTCCACCGCGGGCTTGCCGTTTATGAATACCGGAGGATAGGTTTTATTTGCCGCGTAGAATATCATGGCGAAGGAGGCGAGTATGTAAAGAAGCGTTACGACTGTTTCGCGGCGCGAGTTGTCCGCGGACCAGCGCAGCAGCCACGCGTTTACGCAAATGGCGGAGGCGCCCAGCGCAAAGCCGCATAGCACGTCCTGTGGAGTGTGGACGCCTAAATAATTTCTGGAAAATCCGACAAGAAGGATCATCGCCATGCACGGAATAACGATAAAAAGTTTTTTTCGCCACAGCAACGCCGTCGTGCCGAAAATGGCGGCGGCTATCGAGGCGTGCCCGCTGGGAAACGAATATCCGCTTGCGGTAACGACTGGATGTATCTGTGGAAAACGTATCCACGGCCGCAGCTCGCAAACTGTGGCTTTCAGCGTTTCCATCCCCATTGAGACTGTGATGAGATTTAAAATCACGAAGGCGCCGCGTTTTTTAGAGACGCACCAATAGATGAAACAGGGGATGGCTACGGCGTATATGTTCAAAGACGCGGAGACGATAAGAAAAAAACTGTTTAGAGCGCCGCCTGTAGCCTCTCTGAATGATTGAAGCCACAACAGATATTGCAGTGCCATTTAAGCGTTCACTTCCTTTTTTGATTTTTGCCTTGACAAACCGTATCATTGTGCGCGAGAAGCGCAGTTTTTACAAGAGGCCTTTTACTTTTTCCACGCCCCTTTTACGAGAAGCCGCACCCACATTTTCCCCACATTTTTTTCATAAAACCGTCACAGCGGGCTGTTATGATTTTCCTATCAAATATGACGCTGATGCGGCGGACAAAAAGTCCGTCGGTCAGACAACATCTAGGAGGAATTTTGATGAGAAGAAAGATCATTGGCGCCGTATTGACGGTGCTGGTATTTGCGGCAGCGGCGGCGGCCGCTCCTTCAGAGGGCGGACGTCACTGCGGACGCGGCACCGAAGGGCGCCCCCAGCTTACTCAGGCGCAGAAAACTCAATCTGAGGCGATGAAGAAGCTGCGTAAAGAACTTCGCGAGGAGCTTCGCAAGGCAAACCCGGACAAGGCACGCGCGAGAAAACTTTTTGAAAAGCAGCTCGCCATGAAGGAAGAATTCATGACCGCGCGTTTTGAGAATTATTTTGCTAACGGCGGCAAAGACGGCCGCCTATGGGGTGGTCGTGGCGGACGCGGTGAAGGCCAGTCTTCCAAGGGCAGTCCCGCGTGGAAAAATTTCTGTGAAGAGATGCGCAAGGATGCTCCAGACAAGGCAAAGGCGCAGAGCTATCTCAAAGAGGCAATGAAGCTGCGCAGGCAGAAGGCGACGGCGCGCTTTGAAGAGATGCTCAAAGACCCCTCTAAATATATGTCAAAGGGCAAGGGGCGCGCGCGCGGAGCTTCCGGTGACGTGAACTGCGTGCAGCCGCGGCAGCAGTGTCCGCAGCCCGGCGGCGCCTGCGCAAAATAAAACAGGCGGTATTTACAATATGCGGGCTGCGCACATGCCGCCCGCATAAATTAGTCGATATTGCTATAATTGTGGTGTCGGGATTACCTATGAAAAGGGGCGCGTAAGGTGAAGATTTTGATAGTAGAAGACGAAAGAGCTATAGCGGAGGTGGAGAAGGCATATCTGGAGCGTGACGGCTATGAGGCGGTCATTGCGGCGGACGGCCTGGAAGGGCTTGAGAAGTTTCGCGCGGAGGCCTTCGACCTTATACTTCTGGATCTTATGCTGCCGGGGCTTGCGGGGACGGATGTCTGCCGCGAGATACGCCGCACCTCAAGCGCCCCCATCCTCATGGTGACGGCAAAGAGCGGAGAGGAAGACATCGTTGCGGGCCTTGACGCCGGCGCCGACGACTACATTGTGAAGCCCTTTTCACCGAAAATACTTATGGCGCGCATTCGCGCAAACCTGAGAAAGACGCCGCAGACGGAGCCCGCGCGCCCCTCGGAGCTGATATACGTAGGTGAATCGCTCGTCATAGACCAGCAGAATTTTACGGTGAGAAAAAACGGAGCCGAAGTGTCGCTCACAAGAAATGAATTTATGATACTTTCCACAATGGCCTCGCGCCCGGATAAAACGTGGAGCCGCGACGACCTTATCACCTACGCGCTCGGCTACGAGTATGACGGCTTTGAGCGTTCCATAGACAGCTACATTAAAAATATAAGAAAAAAACTGTCCGACCCGGAGCATGAAAACGGCTATATCCGCACCATGCACGGCTTTGGATATAAGATATCGGAATAGGCCATGAAGCGCACGCTAAAATCAAAGCTCATCTTTCAATATATGACGATAGTCATAGTCTGTATGCTCGTAATACCGACGGCCATCTCTTCGCTGCTTGGCTGGCAGTTTCGCAGCTTCGCGCAGGAGCGGCTCGCCGACGATGAGAATGACATTGTAGAATATTTCCAGAAAGTGTACGCGGAAAACGGAACGTGGCGCGTGGGGAAACTGCTGCCTAAAAGGTCCGACCTTCTGCGCTGGCCGATGGTCAAAATCGAGCTCTTTGACGAAGAGGGCGCGGAAATCAGGCAGTTCTGCCGCGTCATGCCGATGCAGCAGACGCGCCGCAAAGGAGGCTCCCGCCACGGCGCACCGTCGCTTGACGGACTCATCTACAGCCTGCGCGAAATAAATGTGGACGGCCAAAAGGTCGGCACGCTGCGCTTCACCTGCCTGCCCTTCGATAGAAGCAGAGAGGGCCTTTTCCTTCAGCAGTTCAACCGCATAATGTATTACGCCGTCGCTTTGATGCTCATAGCGGCCGCCCTCATAGCCTACTTTATGGCCGTTCGCATAAGCCGTCCCGTACTCAACGCCGCAAGCCGCGCGCTGCAGATAAGCCGCGGAAAATACAGAATGGAAGAACGGATGGAGTCGGACATCACTGAGCTGCAAACGCTGATAGAAAGCGTAGACCGGCTCGGGCAGTCCCTTGAGGCGCAGGAGGAGTTGCGCAGGCGTCTCTTAAGCGATATTGCCCATGAACTGAGAAACCCCGTCACTATAATAAAATCTCACCTTGAGGCCATAGAGGACGGCGTATGGAGCGCCACGCCGGAACGCATAAGGCTCACGGTGAGCGAGGTGGACCGCCTCTCCCAGCTCATCACGGAGGCGGAAAAACTTACCGCGATAGAGGGAGCGGGAAGCTCCATATCACTTGAGAATACAGACCTCTCATCCCTCATAGAAAGATCGGCGATGGTCTTTGATCCGCTTTATAAAAACAAAGGCGTGGAACTGGAGCGTGACATCGAGCAGGGAGCATCAATGGTGCTGGACGCCGGAAAGATTCGTCAGGTCGTAGAGAACCTGCTCTCAAACGCGCTTCGCTACACGGACGCGGGAGGCGTCGTCAGCGTGACGCTGAAGTGCTCCGCAAAAGAGGCCGTAATAGAGGTAGCCGACGACGGCATCGGCATAGACGCGAAGGACCTGCCCTTTATATTTGAACGCTTCTACCGGACGGACCTCTCCCGTGCGAGAAAAAGCGGCGGGATAGGCATAGGGCTTGCCATTGTAAAGGCGATAGTAGAGGCTCACGGAGGCGTCATCAGCGTGGAAAGCGAACTTGGAAAAGGCAGCCGTTTCACGGTGAGGATACCAAAGATAACGATGAGCGAGGAGGAACGGTAACGGATGATGATAAAAAAACTGGCGGCTTCGCTTGCGGCGCTTGCGCTTTTTTTGAGCGCGGGGGCTGGGCACGCTGCGCCGCTTACAATAGATGAATGTCTTGCCATGGCGATGGAAAAAAATCCGAGCCTCACGGCGGCGCGTGAAAAGGTAAATTCGCAGCGCGCGACGATAGGACAGGCGGCCTCGACCGGTCGTCCTCAGCTTTCAGCGGGAAGCTCCTACACGCGCGGCGGCACAGGTGCGAGCGCCGACAATAACTCCGGCAGCTACTCCACCGGCGTCAAGGCCGAACAGTCGATAACGGACTGGGGACGCCGCGACGCAAAAGTCAGGGGCGCGCAGCTTTCAACGGAGGCGGCGTCGCATGATTATTATTCAACGCGTGAGACGGTAATAGAGAACGTATACGCGGCCTACTACGGTTTGAACCGTTCGGTGCGCGAGAACGCGGTGGCCAAGAGCCGCTACGACAATTTTGCAAAGCGCCTTAAATGGGCCAAGGCCTACTACGAAGTGGGCACAAAACCTAAAATAGAGGTTACGAAGGCGGAGGCTGACCTCGCCGCGTCAAAGCTGGCGATAGTAAAAAGTCAGGCGGCGGCGGAGCAGTACAAGGCGCAGCTTGCCGACGCGATGGGCGTTCCCGCCCTTGCCATCGCCGAAGTGACCGACATAATAGATTACGAAGATTGGAACATCGGCTTTGAGGCGGCGATGGCCCGCGCAATGAAGGAGCGCCCTGAACTGCTTGCGAAGCAAAAACGCGTGGAGTACGCCGGCACGAACCTCACGGTGCAGATGAAGGGTCTTTCTCCGTCGTTGTCCGCCTCGGCCGGTTACGACGTATACGGATCTTCTCCGGTGGAAAACAACGAATGGAGCACTAAGCTGTCGCTCACGGTGCCGCTTTCTGACGGCGGCCTCACCAAAAGCAAAACGGAACAGGCAAGAGCCGACCTGCGCACGGCGCAGGCGGAGCTTCAAAGCCTTACGAACACCGTAACGCTTGAGATACGTCAGGCGCTCGCCGCGCTTGCCGAAGCAAAAGAGGCGCTCGCATCATCGTTGGAGGCGGAGCGCAGCGCAAAGGCGACGCTCGACCTCGCTGAAGGCCGCTACGCCGCCGGTGTAGGCAGCAACCTTGAAATTTCAGACGCCATAGACAGCTACGCGCTCGCGCGCTCAAACACAGTGCTTGCGCTCTACAGCTGCAAGACGGCGCGGCTAGGCGTCGAAAAGGCCATGGGAGGACTTAAATATGGAGAATAAACGCAGAGGCGGCCTTAAATATAAATTCGCGGCCATAGCCGCCGTCATAGCGATAGCCGCATCCGCCGGCTATTATTACATCTCAAACATAGAGAACGAGATCAAATACAAGACGGCTGCTGCGGCCAAGATGGACATCCGCTCTTCAATACAGGCGACGGGGACTTTGAGCCCGGTCGAGACGGTTGACGTTGGAACGCAGATATCTGGCACCATAAAAGAACTTTACTTTGACTACAACAGCCGCGTAAAGGCGGGAGAGCTTATAGCGGTCATAGACAACGCCGCGCAGAAGGCGGAGGTGGCGCAGGCTGCAGCAAGCGTCGCCTCCGCGCGCGCGGACGCCGCGAACAGTCAGGCGGCGCTTGACGTAGCCGCGAAAAATCTTGCGCGCACACGCGAGCTTGCGAAGCGCGACCTCATAGCTAAGGCAGACGTAGACGCCGACACCAGCACATGGCTCAAGGCGAAGGCGTCGCTTGCCGCCTCATACGCGAAGGTTGACCAGTACAGAGCTACGCTCGACAAGGCTCAGATAAATCTCAACTACACAAAAATATATTCTCCGGTAGACGGCGTAGTAGTCGCGAAAAACGTGGAGGAGGGCCAGACCGTGGCGGCGAGCTATCAGACGCCCTCCATAGCGGAGATTGCGCGCGACCTGACGCAGATGCAGGTAGAGGTCAAGGTGGACGAAGCTGATATCGGAGGCGTCCACGAAGGGCAGAAGGCCGTGTTCAACGTAGACACCTTCCCTAACGACAGCTTCACCGGCAAAGTGACGCAGGTGCGTCTGTCGCCCTCCACCTCGGACAACGTCGTCACCTACACCGTCATCGTCAAAGTATCAAACCCCGACGGCAGGCTGCTGCCCGGCATGACGGCAAATGTTTCGCTGATTTTAGAAACGCGCGACGACGTGCTTGCCGTGCCAAACAGCGCCTTCCGCTTCAAACCTCCGGCAAAAAGCGGCGGCGCCGATATGGGCCCCGGCCCGGGAGGCCCCGGCGGCAGAAAAGAGAATGTGGCCGCCGCATCGAAGCCGTCAGTCTATCTGCTTGACAAAAAGGGCAAGCCGGTGAGGACTGAGGTCAAAAAGGGCATCACGGACGGACAGTATACCGAGATAGTCTCAGGTTTAAAAGAGGGCGACAGAGTCGTCACAGGCATAATCGTCAAAAAAGAGGAAAAATAGATGGCGCTTGTCGAGCTGAAAAATATAAAAAAAAGTTTTTCGCTGGGAGGCTGCGACGTCGAGATACTGCACGGAGTCGACCTCAAAGTGGACGCGGGAGAGTTCGTCGCCATGATGGGCCCCTCCGGCTCCGGCAAGTCCACGACGATGAATATTCTGGGCTGCCTAGATCATCCGACTTCGGGAGAATATCTTCTTGACGGCATGAACGTCGGCGGCATGGACGCGGACGAACTGGCGCATATACGCAACGGCATGATAGGCTTCGTCTTTCAGGGCTTCAACCTGCTGCCCAAGACGACGGCGCTTGAAAACGTAGAGCTGCCGCTGCTCTACGC